>JAUWKK010000115.1 GCA_030614245.1 Planctomycetota bacterium
AGCGTCCGGATGGCTCGTCGGCGGGCAGACGACCGGATCATAGAAGCAGAGCGTCGGCTCCGGATTCGCCGAGCATTCGGTCACGTCTTCCGCCGGGCACTCCGTCGGAACCTTCGGACATTCCGTAGCTACCGGATCCTGCGGGCATTCCGTGTCTATGATAGGACAGTAAGTGTCCAAGTTGCATTCCGTCGGCGCTTGCTCGCACTCGGTGGGAGCATCCGGATGGCTCGTCGGCTCGCACACGGCTGGATCATACACGCATTCCGTCGGAATCTCGGGGCATTCCGTCGGGATCTTGGGGCATTCCGTAGATACCGGTTCCTTCGGACATTGCGTTTCAAGGAACGGACAGATGGTGTCCATCTCGCACACCGTCGGCTGGTACCGGCACTCGGTCGGAGCAGTCGGGCCGCTAGTCGGCTCGCATTGAGTCGGCTCGCCACTGGGGCATTCCGTCGGCTCTCCGGTGCACTCGGTCGGCTCCCAGTGGCACTCGGTCACATAGCCGACGTTCGAACAGACAGTGGGATCGAATATGCACTCGGTCACAGACCCTAAGCCTGAGCACGACGTCGGGAATTCAACACATTCCGTCTGGCCCATCGAGCACCAAGTGGGGTCAAATTCACATTGCGTCATGAACCCCTGGCGCGCGCAATACGTGGGCTCAGCGGCGCATTCCGTCGGCTCCGCCGGCTGCATCGTCGGCTCTTGGCAGAAAGCAAAGCCCGAGGCAAAAGTCACCAGCAAACATGCAAACATCAAGCGCTTCATGGCAATACTCCTTTCGAGTATCCGGGCCTTGTGCGGTCATGCGATAGTGCACGATGCACACAAAACTTAAACTATTGTTACTCCATCACTTACGTCGCCTGCCGTTTCCAGGCGGACGTTCACTGTGTCATCGAGAGCTTTAGGATTTGCCGAGAAGGTTATCCAAATGGTTTCTAATAAAGCACTTAGGCCCACTCGCCATACCCATATCTCTCCTCCATTGCATGCATTTTACGTGCAAACGCTATGCCACGGAATGCAACGAGCGGCTAAGAAAGCAGCTCCGAGGGCGCTAACCTTTTATGCCGTAGTGATTTATGGTGATTGAGCGTTTTTTTCGCAAAGGCTGCGCTTCTTGGTGCGTCACCGAAGAATGTTGCTTTTCCTAAACACTTGTATGGTCGGAGCGACCGAAAAAGCAAGCGTAACTAATTGTAACGCAAGAGTTTCCGATGCATGGTGCAAATTTTGGACATGCATTACAAAATATCACCATTTTGTAGCAAGGTTTCCGTGACTTTACGGGTTCTGAGGCTCTTCGTGTCGCTGAGGCTTGCGTGACGGATTGCCGGCCTGAACGCATTGAAGAAGGGCCAGTCCCCTACAATTAAATAATGCGTTTTGGCATCGTCCGCAGGGCGCGCTCGACGGGAAAGACTGGCCTATTGAACCAGGCCCTTAGTGAGCTTCATGAAAATGGTCTCCAGGCTGATACGCTCTTCGCGATAAAACGTGATAGGAATCTGTCGGCTGGCGAGGAGTGTCGAGATGTGCGCGGCAGACGGCACCTCGGCGGAAAGGCGCACCCTGAGGTAGCCGTCCTCGTGTTCTACGGCTTCGACGAACCGATCCGCCGAGAGCAGATCGACGGCGCGTTCGAGTGAATTGGGGCCTTCGACGCCCACAAGCAGCGTCGAGCCGCCTCCGACGCGCTCGATCGTCTCTTCGATCGAGCCGCTGTAGAGCAGCTTGCCCTTCTCGATGATGCCGATCTTGTTGCACAGCTCTTCGAGTTCGGAGAGGATATGCGACGAGATGAGGATCGTCTTGCCCATTCGCTGGAGTTCCTTGAGGAGCTCGCGGATTTCAATGCGTGCTCGGGGATCGAGCCCCGACGCCGGCTCGTCGAGCAGGAGTACCTGCGGGTCATGCACGAGCACGCGCGCCAGCCCCAGCCGCTGCTGCATCCCGCGCGAGAGCGAGAGCACCGGCATGTTCTTCCGCTCGTGAAGATCGGTGAGCATCAGGACGTCGTCGACGATAGACCGGCGACGCTTTCCCTTGATCTTATACGCCGCCGCGAAGAACTCGAGGTACTCGTCCACGCTCATGTTTTCGTACACCCCGAAGGAGTCGGGCACATAGCCGATGAGCGACTTGATCCTGGTGATCTCGAAGCGATGTCCTCGTATGGAATAGCCGCCGATCCGGGCATCGCCCGACGTCGGCTGCAAGAGCGTCGCGAGCATGCGTATCGTGGTTGTCTTGCCGGCTCCGTTAGGCCCGATGAAGCCGAAGACGTCGCCTTCTTCGATCGCCAGATCGAGGCGCTGCACGGCGCCGGTGGGGCCGTAGGTCTTGCGGAGTTTCTCGGTCTCGATCATTGCCATTCGCTGTCCTCCGGCAGCATGTCGGTAACGTCGATTCGGAGAATGCAGTCGGCTCCTCTTGCTTTCCTGGGCTGTTTGCCTGAGAAGGTCAGGTTGAGCATGGGCTTTCGTGGGGTTACGATGAGATAGACCCGCCCGCGCTCGACGTTGCGGCGCAGGCTGAGCTCCGTGGGCAGCCCCTGTACATCGAGTTTCTTTTTCTTCTCGAGGTCGGTATTGGCCGGCCCGAACGACAGCCATTGAAGCAGTCTTGGGCCATCGTGTCTTTCAGAGCGCGAGGCGTTCTCGATCCTGTCCAGCCACGCCTTGAAGGACTGGGAGCGGCTTGGCCGGGCGGCTCTGACGGCCTCAGCGGCATTCTGCGCAGTGATGTCGGCCAACCCCTTGCGCCCCCTCCAGGAGACGATGCTGCACTCCCTCAGGCCGCCGCACATCTGTATTACGTGCTGGATGCGTGCCTCGGGGGATGCGGCCGGCGCGCAGTCTTCCACGATCCATTTGCAGCAGATGCGCTTGGGCGTCCAGATTTTCATCGCGAGCGTGACGGCGGGGCCGTCCTGGGTCATGCGGACGGTGGGCGGGCGCTGTTCGCCGCTGCCGCCGACGAGCGCGATGCGGCAATTCGGCTGGTCTACGGCGAGTTCATACCTGCCCGCTCCCGGCGAGAGGGCGACACTGTGGGACGTTCCGCGCATTGTGTTTGTGGTCGGCGAGAAGTCCACCACCGACAGCGATTTCGCCGTAAGGGCGGCGGACCGCCCGAAGTAGCTGACGGTATACGTGAATGCAGTGAACGCACTGACGATGACGGCAAAGGTGAGCAGGCTGTAGTGAAACTTCCTGATCTTGCGCAGGAAGATGTAATCGAGCGGCCCTATTGCCAGGCAGAAGAGCAGTAGGATGCCGATGGCTCCGGCGAGCGGCATCGGCTTGCCGGCGATGTCCCGCAGGTGCCTGGTGATCCGGCTCTCCGGATCGAGGGTGTCCCGGGGGCGCAGAGGCGAGAAACTGCCCCAGATATCCGAGCGTGCGCATAGGAGCTTCGACCAGACGGTATCCGGATTCTTCTCGTTGGGCTTGGGCAACTGTTTGGATGCCGGATTGAAACCGATGAATCCGACCCACCCATCTCCGAGCGGTTTCCTGACGGCGAGCGGCCGGCCCCCGCTCGTGCTGAGGAGCACGTGGGGCAGGCTTTCAGCCTGCCAATGCAATGAATCAGCAGCCTGGAAAGGCTGCTCCACGTTTTTCGGCGTCATATTCGCCACGAAGAGGCGCTCTTTCACCTGAGTGTAAACTTTGAATCTGTTCCACATCAGTTTCGGACTCTCGAGCCACCGCCCCGACGAGACATCAACGGGCAGCAGTTTGTTGAGCACGCTGCCGCTGTCCCAGAATCGCGAGGTACCGATACCGTAGAGCTCGCCGCCCATTCTCACCCACTTGATCAGCGCCTGGTATTGAGATTCATTGAGGTCGCTCAGATCAGCCCCGAAGACGACGAGCACGCTGATGGCATCGTATCCGGGCCAATCTCGCGGCAGGTCCTGCGGCTCGACACTGACGGTCTCCCATCCGCCGTGCAATCGCCCTTGCAGGCCGACCTTCCAGTCACCGACAATCGCGATGACGCGCGTTGATCTCTTGACCCTAAACTCTGGCCTGGCGGGCTTTACGATGTCCTTGTCCGTGCCTTCGCGGACGAGCCGCACCGTCAGGTCATCCAGCTCTCCGGTCCCATCGCACCAGAAGTTCATGGGAACGACGCCCTTGAAGCCCTTCCCGATCAGCATCGGAGTGCGATACCTGATCGTACTGCCGCCCCTGCGGACTTCGAGCACGATCTCGACGCGGACGTCCTCGCGGAAGTTGGATATCTCAACCCCCAGAGGGCACCACCGATCCGCGAAGCAGGCTGAATTAAACCCGGCAGAGGCTGCAAGCGTAATCACGCCCTCGCCGCCCGCCGCCGTCCCCAACGGCACGCACAACATCGCCACGATAAGCAACAACCTGCAGTTTCTCATCATACATTTTATTGTATCGCCTATTGGTGACATCGTCAATGACAAAGAGAGCAATGATGCCAGGAAAGTGCGTTTCGTTGATCCGGGCGCTTGATTTAGCTGACTGGCACGGATAATATCCTAAGCCTGAAGCGTCCATTCGCGATGATCCCGGCGGTGAGAGGATATGTCAGTGGGTTATCAACGTTGGCTGCCGGTGCGGGTTGCGGTCTATATGCTGGTGTGTGCGCTGATGCTGCTGGCGGTTGTCCACGGCGTGCAGGCATACGGCCCTCGGCGCATTCTGCGGGAGAACGGCGTCCTGGAATGCATTCAGATATCGCTGCTGGCCATCACTGCGGGCATGCTGTTTCTGAGGGCGCGTCGTGCTGGTGGGCCGGGCCGGGCGTTCTGGCTGCTCCTGGCAACGCTTGCCCTTGTCGGGTGCATGCGTGAAATGGACGTGGTTCTCGAAGACCTCGGCTCGCGTTTCCTCAGAAAGAGAGTGCCGTATATCCTCTGTGCGCTTGCGCTTAGCTACTGTATCGCCAGGCGCCAGGCCGTGATCGATGAGATTCGCTCGTTCATGACGCGGCCGGTTGCAACGCTGATGGTGATTGGCGCGATGGTGGTGTTATGGGGGGAGTTCCTGGGCCACCGGCAGCTTTGGAAGAGCTTCGGGCGCTGGTATGACTCAGGCATGGCCAAGCGCCTGGTAGAGGAGGGACTCGAGGCATGCGGCTATGTGCTCATCCTGGCCGGCTGCGTCGAGGAGAACATACTCGACTGGTGGAAAAGATGAATACCTGCACTATTCACTCTCAGCTCCACCGGCTTGGAGATCAACCCGACGGCGCCCATTGCACGCTTCATCGAGACGCTGAAGCGCACGCCACAAGGACGCGGTTTTCAAGGGGAGCGAGACGAAGAGTCATCGCTTATCTTTGCCGTCGGTCAACCACTCCAGGGTGAATCGGGCGAAGGTGATCTTTCTGTAGCCGTCCCGCTCGTAGAGGCAGCCAATGGTTCCGTCGGGCAGCACGACGAGATCTGAATAGGCCGCCGAGCCCCTGTAGATCACCTTGGCCACAGGCCAGGTCTTTCCCTCGTCATAAGTAACGCGAACCGTCATGTTGCTGCGTCCGCGGCCGGAGATCTGGGTCAGGTACATACTGACCCCCTGGTATCCGTCTTCAATGCATGGGGCCGGGTGTTCTGGGAGCGGTGGTAGGGGTATAGAGGGGCGGCCTTACGCGGCCTTTCGCACGGGGCTGCGCATCAGGTCCCTCCGATTCTGCATCACTCGGCCCAGGGCCTTTGCGAGCATTACGGCGAGCGCCAGGCCGCAACGAAACGCCATCTTTTTCAGGCCTTCTCGGTTCAGGTTTCGTTTTGACCAGATTATACCAGGGCAGGTCGCCATTTTCGCTGGGGGTAAATCAGATTCTTGTCGGCCCTGACGCCACCACCTCGCGCCGGCCCTCACGAGCCGCCCCCCAGGGTAAAGACTTTTCTTGCCTGCCCGCACTTCCTTACCCAGCAAAGACTTCTGAACAGGGCAAATGGCTCCAGTGTGTGGGCCTTTCCAGGCTGCAAATTCATGAGCAGGTTGGAAAGCCTGCTCCACAATAACAGAGCAGATTGGCTCACTGCTTCGCCCGGTCGAAAACCTTTGCAATCGTGTCATATTGGGGGTATTATCTGTTTGAGCAGTGGAACGAAAACTAGTGTATTCTTGGATGGCTGGATACGTGGAAAAGCGGTGGCTGTTTGCATCGGCGGATGCCGAGACCGTGCGAATGCTGTCAGAGCGCCTGCGGATATCGCAGGTTCTGGCTAGCATACTTGTAAACCGCCAAGTTACGAGCGTCGAAGAAGCTGAACTCTTCCTCAACCCTGAACTCAACGATCTGCACGATCCCTTCCTGCTGCCCGGCATGCAGAAGGCCACCGAACGCATCCGTGAAGCGGCTCTCAGCAACGAAAAGGTGATGATCTACGGCGATTACGACGTCGACGGCACTACGGCCACGGCGCTAATGGTGCATTTCCTGCGCCTGCTCGATATGCGTGTCGACTACTACATTCCGCACCGCATCCGCGATGGATACGGCATGAACGCCGCTTCCATCCGGCGTTTTATCGATGAAGATGTCAAGCTCATCATCACCGTCGATTGCGGCGTCAATGCAGTGGACCAAATTGCCCTGGCCGCGGAACATGGCATCGATGTGATCATCACCGATCATCATGAGCCCGGCAACGTACTGCCCAAGGCTGCCGCAGTGATCGACCCCAAGCTGACGGGCTCGCAGTATCCGTTCCGCGACCTCTCGGGCGTCGGCGTCGCGTTCAAGCTTGCGTGTGCCATGGTGCAGAGCCTCTCGCACGGCCGGCAGACGTCGAATGAGCTGCGCGAGTTCATCCTGGATGCCATCGGACTGGTGGCGCTGGGGACAGTCGCCGACGTCGTGCCGCTGCTGGGCGAGAACCGCATCCTTGCCCGCTACGGCCTGAAGGCGCTCCAGACGTCGCAGCAGGCCGGAGTTGACGCACTGATAGAGTCGGTGTACCTCCGGGGCACCGACATCTCGTCGTCGGATGTGAGTTTCCGGATCGCGCCTCGGCTGAATGCGGCCGGACGCATGGCCGAAGCAGCCCTGTGCGTCGAGCTGTTCATCACGAACTCCACGTCCGAGGCGCGGATCATCGCAGAGAAGCTGGGTGAGATAAACCGCGAGCGCCAAAGAACGCAGGAAGAGATTTTCCGCAGCGTGCGCTCGAAGCTGGAGGAGACCCACGCCAGCCTCGACGATGTCCACGCGATCGTGATGGCCGACGAGGGCTGGCACGCGGGCGTCCTGGGCATCGTCGCATCGAAAATGGTCGAAGAATACTGGCGTCCGACCGTCCTGATAGACCTCGCCGGTGATGAGGGTAAAGGCTCGGGGCGCTCGGTGCAGTCGTTCAATCTCTTTGAAGCACTCCAGCAGTGCGACGAACACCTGATAGCCTACGGCGGCCACGCGCAGGCCGCGGGCGTGCGTATCCGCAGCGACAAGATCGACGATTTTCGTGATGCGCTCAACCAGATCGCCTCGCGCTGTATTCTGCAGGAGAATATCGCGCCATCGGTCACCATCGATATGGAACTGATGCTCAGCGACGTGAACACCTACCTCATCCGCGAGATCAGCCGGATGGCCCCCCACGGCGAGGGCAACCGCCCGCCGATCTTTGCCAGCAGCGGCCTCGACATTGCAGGCCAGCCGCGGCTGCTCGGGCCGACCGGCAAGCACATCTCGTTTTATGTCCGACAGGGCAGCACCAGCCTGCGCGCCATTGGTTTCGGAATGGGCGATCTCTACGAGAAGATCACCGCAGGCTCACGCCGCTGCTCCCTCGCATATCAGCCCAACCTGAACGAATGGAAGGGCACTCGCTCGGTCGAGCTCGAGATCAAGGACGTCCGCTTCATAGATGAATGATCGTTGCATGAGGGGCTGCCTTCCATGCCCGCTCAACTCGTGTACCCCGCCCGTGGGTGGCAGGAGTGGCCCCTCAGATGAACGCAGAT
>JAUWKK010000261.1 GCA_030614245.1 Planctomycetota bacterium
AGACACTTAAGTATACCCCATAAACTGGCCTGTGTCAAGGAAAAAAACGGCGATAACTTATTATTTTACAAGCTTTTACGTTAGCGCTGCGGCCCCGCCCGGACTTTTGGCGGGGGCGTCTGCTTACTGATTAGTGGATGATGCTCGACTTCCCGGCGCTGTTCGCGCCGTAAATCAGCCTGAGAGGCCGGATGGGGATTCGCTGCGTTTCAGCGAATGCCTTGAAGTTGCCGAGATGAAGTGCGGTAAGCATGGTTATCCTCTGTCAACGTAGACGGATCGTCCCGGCCAGTTGCCGGAACACTCGACGCGCAGTCCTGGCCTGCTGATGCGGCTTTGCGTGCTCTGAACGTTTCCCCAAGGGGCCTCCTTGATTATGAGCAGGCTTTCGATGTCCGCGAGGAGTTCCCGCGTGAGACGCACGTCTTCATCGCTGTATATCTCCCCGACGATGACGACAGGACACTTGATGCCGCGTTCCCGCTCCAGCGCCATCCAGAATTCCTTCTTGGCCGACCAGTTCCATCGTTCCCGCACTGTGGTTCCATCCGCCTTGCCGATGTAGAGAATCTCCTGGTCGCCGGGGGCCAGATAAGCGTAGAGGACGCGGGTCTGGTCCCAGGTAGCATCGTCGTCGCCGTCAATAGCCGCCCAACATACCTCAATATCCACGAGCGCTCTCCTTCTACCTCTTCCGCCGATTGTAGGACGACTGGTTGGTCGGCCGGAGGGAGATGCCTTCCTGGCTGGCCCGGCTGTACACCGCGTTCTCAGTCCGGCCTAGTTTCAGGCCGATAACACTGATTACTGTACACTGCCTGATGATTATAGTGCTCCCAGCGGGCAAGTCAAGAGAAATTCAGGGTTCAGGGTTGCGGCTCTGTCCTTCTTCCTGATGCCTGTAGCCTTGCTGCATGAATGAACATGGCGTCGCCGTAGCTGTAGAACCTGTATCGTCGCTGCTTTGCCTGCTCGTATGCGGCGAATATGCTTTCGCGCCCAGCGAGGCCGCCCGGGCCGGCGAACGCGCACGCGAGCGCCAGCAGAGAGCTGCGCGGCAGGTGGAAGTTTGTGATCAGCGCGTCGATGCACAGGAACTCAAAGGGCGGATAGATGAATAGATCGGTCCAGCCGGACAGTTCCGGCTTCTCCGTGCGGATGAGGGTCTCTATGACACGGCACGAGGTAGTTCCGACTGCAATCACCCGGCGGCCGCTGCCGTGGGCCTCCGCAATCTGTTTCCAGACAGCGGGCTCAACCTCGTAGTACTCGGGGTCAACGGAATGCTGCCCGAGCAGTTCGGTCTTGACGGGCCTGAAGGTTCCGGGGCCGACGTGGAGCGTCAGGTACAGGGTTTCGACGCCGATATCTCGAATCTGTTCCAGTAGTTCCGCTGTAAAGTGCAGCCCGGCGGTCGGTGCGGCTATGGCTCCGGGTTTTTCGGCGTAGACCGTCTGGTAGCGTTCGAGGTCGAACCGGCGCAGGTTGTAATGCCAGGGATCGCGTTTGATGTATGGCGGCAACGGTGCCCGTGCGGCCTTGCGTAGGAGTTCGAGAACGTCTTCGGCCTCGAACTCGAAGATGGCCAGTTTGTCGTTACATCGTCCCAGATAGACCGTCCGAACCGCGCCGTCTTCGAAGTTCACCGGCTCGCCGGCGTGCAGGTGTCTCGTCGAGCGCATGAGCGCCGCCCAGCGCCGCGGGCCGGTCTGCCGGACGAGGAGCGCATCGACTTTGCCGCCCGTCTCACGCCGGCCGATCAGCTTGCAGGGCAGCACGCGGGTGTTGTTGAGCACGAGCAGGTCGCCCGGGCGGAGGTACTCGGTGATATCGCGAAACAGCCGATGCTCGATCACCCCCGATGAACGATTCAGGACCAGCAGCTTCGACATCTCGCGGCGCTCGGCAGGCTGCTGAGCGATGAACTCCGCGGGAAGATCATAATCGAGTTCGTCCGCTCTCATCAATCGGTCCTGTGCGGCGCCTGCCTGCCGGCAGGCAGGCTTGGCTCGGCACCGGCGTGGGAGAAAGAGACAGGATCAACAGGAGTCAGCGTAAAGTCCACTCCTGCTGATCCTGCCAATCCTGTCCAAGAGAACACACTGGGTCTTCTCAGGTCTACTCCTTGAGTTCAACCACCCAGATGTTGCGGTACTGCACGGGACTGCCGTGGTCCTGGATGTGAATGCCCGCCGGCTCCTTGATGTCGCCGCCCCAGTTTCCGCCGGTCGGATTCGGCACCTCGACATTCTCGTGAATCGTCACCCCGTTGTGGATGACGGTTATGATGGCGTTCTTGACCTTCTTCCCGTCCTTATCGAAACGGGGCGCCTTGAAGGTGATGTCGTAAGTCTGCCACTGTGTCGGTGGGTAGCACATGTTGACCCGCGGCCGGGCGACACGGTATATTCCGCCGCACTCGTTATCCCTGCCCTCGAGTGCGTAGCTGGCGAGCACCTGGACTTCGTAGCGCTGCTGCACATAGATGCCGCTGTTGCCTCTGCCCTGGCCGCGTGCTTTCGGCATATACGGCGTGCGGAACTCGAGGTGCAGTTTGATGTCCTTGAACTTTCTCTTCGATACGATGCCGCCTTTGAATATCTGCATCGTGCCGTCGACGAGTTTCCAGCGGCATGGCTGCCCGTTGCGGCGGCACCACTGGTCGGTGCTGCTGCCGTCGAAGATGACAATGGCTCCGGCCGGGGGCTTTGCACCCATTGTGGGCGACTTGCGGACGACCCGCTTCAGTTGGAACGTCCCTTTCCTCGCTCCGGCGAACGAGCCGTTGAACTTCTCGTCAGCAATCACGCCATACCATTCTGTCTTGGCGAAGTTACCGCCTTCCGCATTGCCCGAGAGCAGAGTCCTGGAGGCCTTCAGGCTGCCCTTGAGGACGACGATCGGCTTGATGCGCTTGTCGAACTCTTCGAGCAGGTGAGCCTGGTACTGCCCGTCGCCGAGCGCCAGCACCTGGGCTACAAGCTTGCCTTCGGTTCCATTTCCCTTCCAGGAGCCTTCGTAGTCGCCCATGACGACATCAGCGCCCGCCGCAGTACCCGCAACGAGCATCAGCACCACAATCAGCAAGAAAACACCAGCAGACAGATTCTTCATTAACGGTACTCCTTATCAGCCCGGTCTCAGTAACAGACGATATCGAACGAAACTTCCTTCACTCCCCAGAATAAAAAACGTCGTAGAAATCAACGAGGCGCTTGACGATGGGGGCCGGCCAATCCTTATCGTCGGAGAGATTCAAAGACCGCCTGAAGGCGTTGCATGCACCGACGTGCATTCCCATCATCTCACGCTGCACGCCGACGAAGTAGAGCACGTCGTTCGCCCAGGCTCCCTTGATCTCGAGCGTATCCGGAAGGGGTTCCTTACCGATGAGCCATCGAGCGACGCGCCGCTGCAATCGGGTGTCGTCCGCCTCGGGGAGGTCGAGCACTACGCCCCACTTGGCATAGGCCGATGCCACGTCGTCGAGCTCTCGGAAGCAGTCGCCCATCCAAAGCCATGCCCACGCGCAGGCGGATTTCCGGTCGGGATACGCCGCCGGCAGTTCGCTGTAGACTTCGATCGCATCGCGCAGACGTCCGATCCGGCGATAGACCTCTGCGATGCGGATGAGCGACCATGCGGCGAGTTTGCGTTCGTCGGCGAAGCGTTCGTGGACGCGGTGATACGCCCGAATGGCCTGGTCCGGCTGATCGAGGTCAAGATACGTATCGCCGATCAGCGACTGTAGATAGGCGCTGTCATCGGTCCGCCCGGCGTAAAACCCGAGCTCGATCGCCTTCTTCAGCGTCTCGATCGCCTTTACGGGGTCGCTGTTGCGCAGCGTCAAACCTTCGCCGCGATATTTGCTGTAAAGCTTGTAGATATCACCCGGCGACATCCTCTCGAGCAGTTCCATCACGAAATCCATCTGATCCTGGACGGCCTCACGTCTGAAGGCATCGTCAAGCATCCTTGCGCTGCGGACGTCGGGCCGATAGTAAGCCTGTAGTTTCTTGGCTTCGTCGGGAAAATCGCGGTATGCCTTGCGGTAGCTCTCCCACGCGTTGGCTCGCTGTTCGAGCCGTTCATAGCAGGCCGCCTGCCGAAAGAGGGCCTGAACGACTACTGTGGCTTCGTTCGGATGGTCGCGGATGACCTGCTCGTATAGCTTGATGGCTCCCTCGAGGTCGCGCAGTCCCTCCTCGAGGTACCACGCCTGCTGAAGGAGCATCCCCGCCCCTTCGACGGGCGGACGCGGATCAGGGCGCCTGGCCGCAGCGCCGGCCTGCGCAAGCATAGCGACGCACATCGCCGCAATGAAGGGAGCCTGCCGGACGTGCAGCCCTCCTGAGGCGGGCAGGCCTGGAAGGCTGCTCCACATTGGGAGCATCCATCGCAGCGGTTCCGCATTCAGTGGCCAGTGTTGAGTATCTTGGTTCTTCACTGCTTACTGCTTATTGATGCAGGCATCCGCCAATCGCTCCGTGCCCGTGGGGCAAGCGTTACGCCTGCCAAATAAGCCACAGCCTGGAAACGCTGCTCCCCCGTATGTCGATGAACTTGAATCCGATCCCCTGCACCGTCACCAAGTGCCCTGGCTTG
>JAUWKK010000236.1 GCA_030614245.1 Planctomycetota bacterium
CTTGCTGTGCCCTGAAGGGGCACGGCATGTGTTCATCTCGTTTGCCCCTTCAGGGCGGCTCGTTTCTTCCGCTCCTCAACTGGGGCTGAAGCCCCAGCCTATATGCCGCCCGGCTCTCAGCGGCTCCGCAGCGAAGAGACGAGACCCCTCCCGGGCCTACCGGACGTTGACGCGCAAATTCGAGCCTGACGACCAGCAATTCTGCGCCAGCCCGAGCGTTCAACAGATCCTCATATTCGCGGCACACAAGATACCCCACGATTGGAGGTCAGACTCCCCACCGATCAATCTATTGCATTTGCCTGCCGGAAGTGGTATCATACTGTTGACGGAAGCCGTGCGGAGCCGATTGGCGGTTGAATGGAGAAGATATGAACATCAGATGTCTGCCATTTGCGCTCTTGTTGCTCCTGCTGCCTGCCGGGTGCCCCAGCGAGGCCGACAGGTGGCGCGATGCGATTGAAGAGGGCCGTCGGCGGAGGCCGGAACCGGTTGATGGGCTCATAGTGCGGGCAGGCGTCGAGCGCGCCGTCTTCCGAGAAGACGACCCGATCATTGTATATCTTTACGTTGAGAACGTCTCGCGCAAGGATATCCCCGTCTACACGGAGTTGGAGACGGGCGTGCTCATCGGACTTCGCATCCTGGGCCGCGGGCCCAGCGAAGGCTTCAAGCACTTGTCTCCGATGCTCGAGCTCGTGCGAACGAAGGACAACATTACCAAAGTGAGCCATTATGTCGTCCTGCAGCCCGGGTACTATATCGGCCGACCTGTCGTCCTTCCCGCTAATACTATCCCGCCAGGAGAGTACTCACTTACTGTCGCGTATTTGAACACTTTCAGGTCGTGTCTTGCGAAGCCAGACTTCACAGCAGATGAATTGCGCCTCCTGCAGGAAGGGGCAATGAAACAGGGCCTGTGGACTGGCAGAGCCATCTCAAATGTTGTTGATTTCAAGGTTGTAAAGAGCAAGAGACGCTGATTTGCACGAAATCATTGCTTTTTCTCTCAATCTGATTTGACAAGCGGGCTTTCATGTGGTATTCTTCCTGTGGCTTGAGAGGAGAAGCAAGGGCGCCATCAGGAAACGCTGACTGCCCCTCAAGTCAAGTATCTTGCGGCTTGATCTGATAGGCTTTTGAGGAGTGGCACAGACGTTTCGAGTAGGATGCCGAATGCCACAACTGTGGCTGCCCGGCAACAACTGAATAGCCTGTTAACTACACGGAGTGGTCGCAAGCTGCCCCGTGAAATCACGTGCTAGATGCACGTTGTGACCACTGACAATACCGAGCCTGCCAGACCAAGACGCGGTTCCGCCGCGCGGGCCAGTAAATCCAACAGGCCCGCGCGGCTTCTTCATGTTATGGCCGCGCACTTTCACCGATAACTCTCCGGACATCCCATGATAAAATGAGAATCCTTGCGCTTGAACCCTACTGCGGCGGAAGCCACCAAGCGTTCCTGAACGGCTGGTCCGCCCACAGCCGGCACGCATGGACCATCGAGACTCTGCCGGCTTTCAAGTGGAAATGGCGCATGAGACACGCCGCCGTTACCTTCGCCCGGCGCGTTGCCATGCGCGTGAACAGCGGCGAAGCGTGGGACGCTATCTTCTGCTCGGACATGCTCGACCTCGCTGCGTTCATCGGTCTCGCTCCCGCACTCGTGCAGCAGTTACCGGTCGTCGCCAACGTCCACGAGAACCAGCTCACCTATCTCGTCAGACATTCGCCCGAGTTCGACTATCACTATGCATTCACCAACATGACAACGGCGCTCGCGGCTACGAGCGTGTGGTTCAATTCCGCGTTCAACCGGGATTCATTCCTGGCCGAACTGCCGCTCTTCCTAAAGCGCATGCCCGACTACCAGCCGCTCGATGCCGTCGAGTATATCCGCGCGAAGTCGTCAGTCCATCCGCCGGGGATCGAAGGATTACCACCACGTGGACGGCGCGAGCCCGGGCCGATGCGCATCCTCTGGGCCGCCAGATGGGAGCACGACAAGAATCCCCACGATTTCTTCGAAGCTCTCACAATCGTCAAGTCCCACGGCGTCGGCTTTCGCATCAGCGTGATCGGCGAACAATTCCGCGAACAGCCGCCGGTCTTCGACACGGCAAAGCAGCTATTCGCGGAAAACATCGACCGCTGGGGCTACCTGCCCGAACACCACGACTACGTCTCTGCTCTCTCCGATGCTGACATCTTCGTCTCGACAGCCGGCCACGAGTTTTTCGGCATCAGCGCCGTCGAAGCCATCGCGGCCGGCTGCTATCCGCTCCTGCCGAAGCGCCTCGCTTACCCGGAGATTCTCCCACCGGATGAGGCCGGTCAATTCTTCTACGACGGCAGTGCGAAGGACCTGGCGCGCCGGCTGGAAACGCTCGCGTCACGGCTCGACGCCCACGAGCTCTGGCAGGGGGACCCCGCCTTCGGAGTTCGGCTCGTCGAACGCTTCTCCTGGAAGAACCTTGCACCGAGGCTGGATGATGCGATTGGGGATGTCCTGTGACGGGGTGCGGGTCCCGGTGCGTTTGCTCTCTTCTTTACGGGATGCGGCGGCAATATCAACCCGATCATGCAACGATTTACAAGTGCTCGTCGAATGATTTTTCTTTACAAAACGTCCATTATTATAGATAATAAAGGTGAGCAAGGCGCTGAGGCGGAGATCGGGCAGTATCGCAATCAATTGATTGACTGCCCCTCTTCGCTGTGCGTTTAATGGCGCCGAGCGGCCTGATGCTGTCGGCCACATGGGCGAAGGAATCGCGGCATTTCAGTGTGCTGGTTTCTTTCAGGAATGGAGCTATAGATGACAAATGCACTTCGACGTCCGCTGCTGCTGAGCGTCATTGCCTGTGCAGCGCTGGCTGTGTTTGCGGCGCAAGCGGGCGCGGGTGAGGCCAAGAAAGCCAAGATCGCGGAAGAGATGAAGGAACAGCCCAAAGCTGCAGCGCCCGTGGCGACTAAACCCGGTGAGAACTTCGTGGAGAAAGTCAAAGGTGTCGAGTTCAAGATGATATGGTGCCCGCCCGGGAGCTTCATGATGGGCAGCCCCAAGACCGAGAAGGGACACAAGAAACCCGAGTCGCCGCAGCACAAGGTCGAGCTCGATGGCTTCTGGATTTCGGCCACAGAGGTCACGTGGGAGCTGTTCGACGAGTATTACCTCGACAGCAAGTTCTACCAGGCACCAAAGGGCGAAGGCCCGCCGAAGAAGCATCCTGACTGGATCACACGCTCTTCGCCCCCTTACAAGCCGCCCGAAGGAGAATGGGGCAAGGACGGCCGCCCGGCCATTCGAATCACACACTACGCCGCCGAGCATTTCTGCAAATACCTCACGCACGTCACAGGCCGACGGTTTCGCCTCCCGACGGAAGCCGAATGGGAATACGCCTGCCGCGCCGGCACTACCACTGCCTACTGCTGGGGCGATGATCCGGAGGACGGCGAAGAATACTGCTGGACGTTCGACAATTGCGAAGACGAAGAAGCCACCGAGCCCGTCGCCACGAAGAAGCCCAACGCCTGGGGCATCTATGATATGCACGGCAATGTCTGCGAATGGACGGCCGACTACTATAGCTCGAAATACTACAGCACCAACGGGGCCGATAAGTGGCCGAAGAACCCGACCGGCCCGGTGCCCGACGGCCCGCTCGATCCGCGCTCGGACGGCTACGTAGTTCGTGGCGGCCAATGGAACCAGGAGTTGGTCGACAAGAGAAAAAACAGGAGGACCGGCAAGACAACTACCTACCTCCCCCACCGCGCGGCGGCGCGTGCTCGCGGCACAAAATGGTGGCGCGATCTCGACCCGATGGACCCGAAGAGCCTTTGGTGGCTGCCCAGCGGCGAGGTAGTGGGCATCAGGCTTGTTTGCGACGGCCCGGTGAAACCGGAGAAGTAGGACTGAATTGTCCATCGGCACAAAGACGGCAAGTCTCTCCGCGCGCGGACTTTCGGCTGAACGGACGCAGCCGATGTGCCCTCACCCGCCAATCACCCATAGCTTTCGCATGCCAAGAGCCTATAATCATACGGCGTCGGACAGGAGAGCCTTATGGAAGCGGAACAACAGAAACCCTGGCTTGCACGCGAATGGCCCGGCATCGTGCTGGTGACGGTCGCGGTGTGCCTCGTGATCCACAACTCATTCATCGATCCGCCCGTCGTCCGGCCTGTCGTGCCCGAGGCCGAGTCGCCTTGGACACCGCCTTTCGGTCAGCGCATTACCGAGCTGACGGAACGTCTCACTGCGGCGAGGACCCCCGAAGCACTGGCGGAACTCCTGAAAGATCCGGAGGATGGGCCGGCATTGGTGAGGCTTCTGATAGTGCTAGCCGGGAGCGGAGTGATTGGCCTTGCCAGCCTGGCTACGGCGATCACCGTCCTCGTGCTGTGGCTGCTGGGGCGGCGCCCGGTGCCGCTGGCAAGCCTCGTGCCGGGCAGATGGAACCTGTGGGACGTCGCCACGGTGGTGGCATTGGCGGTTATTCTGATTAGTATTAATGAGTTGGTGCGCCGCAAAACCGGAATAGGACTGGCATCCACGCATGCCCTCGTTCTGATGCTTCTCGTCCACGCGGCGGCTATCGCCTACATCGCACTGATCGTCTGGCGGAAGCACGGCTCGTGCCTGGCACCGCTGGGCCTGACTTCGCACGACTTCGGCAAGAACGTCCTTCGTGGTCTCGGCGGCTATCTCACGATACTCCCGGCCATTGTGGTCGCGTCTATCATCATCGCCCGTTTGCTCCAGCACTTCAACTGGCAGCCCGAGATCAACCCCGTCATTTATGTCATCAGGGAGGACCGCAGCCTGGGGTACAGCATCTCGATGCTGGTCGTCGCCGCGCTGATAGCGCCTGTCGCCGAGGAGATCGGCTTCCGAGGCTTCCTGTATCCAGCCCTGCGGCGCCTGATGCCGTGCTGGGC
>JAUWKK010000145.1 GCA_030614245.1 Planctomycetota bacterium
AGCGTCCGCTATCGAGCAGGGCGTTACCCCATTGGATGCTCAGGCCCGCTTCGCGCAACCCGCGCGTGTATGGCTCTATCGGTACTGGCGGCAGTTGCGCACCCGTGTACTTCCACGCCAGCCGAGGGTCGTGAGCGATGGTCAGGTTCAGGTACTCGTGGTAGAACCACGGCTTCGACTCATAGCATTCCGGGCGATCCCATCCCAGGATATCATTTGGGAAGAATTTTTCGGAGGGCTTGCCCGGTCGCCAAATCCACACGGGCCCGGTACCGAAGTCGGAATACTCCGCCGGGAAATTGCGTCCGCCGTCCTGGTGCAGGAACAGCCGCGTCGGGTCTAACTTCTTAGCCAGGGCGTAAACCTCCTTGTCGATTGGCGAGCCCAGGTGTCCCTCGTTCCCCGTGCAATAGGTCGACAGCGAGACGTACCGCCGATAGTGCGTTACCAGTTCCCGCAGATCATCCTTGGGCCGGAACCAGCCCTTCGCCGCCGCCGACGGCCGCGATCCGTAATAGGGCAGCTCCGGCTGCACCATGATCCCCAGTTCGTCCGCCGCCTCGTAAAACTCCGGAACCTCGCAATGCGTGTGATGCCGCACGTAGTTGAATCCAAACGCCCGCGACAGCCTCATGTGCTCCCGGTGATATTCCCGCGACGGCGGCGAACAGATCGTCAGCGGGTAAATCCAGTCATCCCCAAATCCCCGCACGATGTGCTTGCGATTGTTCAGATAGAAATCGCCGCCGCGCACCTCCCACTTGCGCACGCCGAAACGCTCGGCCCAGCCGTCAACCGCTTCACCGTTGCGCTTCAGCACGACGTCGGCCCGATACAGACTTGGATGCTCCGGCGACCAGGCCGCAAACGGATTCAGCGGCGTCTTCAGCACCACCTCCTTGGTCTGCCCGCCATCGATCGTCACCTTCTCGCTCGCCTGACCGGCCCGCCGGCCGTTCAGCGTCGCTATCGTCACTTCTACCTCCGCCTCAGCGTGCTGAGCCTGGGTCGAGCGCAACGTCACATGCACCGCCGCCGACCGCGCATCGAGATTGCCCTCCACATACGCATAGTCCACCAGCACCGACGGCGTCGCATCCAGCTCCACGCTGCGGTAAAGCCCCCCGAAGCGATGGATCCACCCGAAAAGCCCCTTACCGCTGGGCACGTCGTTGCGAACCTTGGCCGCAATCACCAGGTTACCCTTCGCATCGACCAAGTCAGTCACCCGATACTTGTACGTCCCGCAGTAGCAGTCGTCGTGATTCAAGAACGTCCCGTTCGCCCAGAACCACCCCTGCGCGTGCACGCCGCCAAGCGTCAGCCATATCTCCTTGCCCCGCCACTGGGCCGGAATCGTCACGCGCTTCTTGTACCAGGCTGTCCCCACATACGAACCACGCAGCGGCCGATTCCGCTGCTCCGGCGTCACCGAGGCGCTCACGCCCGCGCCGCCCACGCCCTGGGCCTCCCAGGTATTCGGCACCTGGATGCTCTTCACGTTCGGCAGCGGCACATCCGGACGATACCAGTGTGCCTTCTCCCCCTGCTGCTTCGGATCAATGGCGAACTCCCATGCGCCGTCCAGGCTCATCGTCTGCCGCAGTTCCGAACGCAGCGCCGGATTCACCACCGCCGGAGTCGCCTTCCGACCTTGCTCTTGCGCCGGAGCTTCGGCCCCCACGGCCAGACACATTCCCAATATGATCGCCAGTGTTAGCTTGTTCATGATATTAGTCCCTCTGGTATGAGAATCGTTAACTGCACTATGCTCGGCCATCAGGCATCCTCCTGTTCCTGTTCTCCGCCGGCGTCGGCGGACTGCAACCCGCAGAAACGGATTCCGTACTACGCCCTGGTTCCCCGCGTCCTGTACATGACCTGCGGTCTACGCGCTCGGCAATGCTACCTCGTAGGAGGAGCGTATATCTCGCGGAGCTCGCCACCTTCGCCCGTTGATCTGTTCGGGCACTCAGGGCATCTGGAGCCGGAAAAACCTGGTCTGATAATGCCGGCAATTATGCCATCCCCTTCCTTCGACGCGGAAACGGCGCAGCCGCTACAGACGACTCTCTTGCAGTCCTGGCATACGTAGTACACGGTTTTGCAGTTGCGCATCTCGCACTTGTAATCTGGCATGAACTCATCTCCTTAACTCAGCCTCGGTACTAAGCGCCAACTCAGGAGCACCTAGTTCCCACGAGCAAACTGCCCGTATCCGGTTGGTGCCCCAGAGCACTGATGGACATCATGCCACACGAGCGGGTCGCTGTCAAGGCGGCAATTCCGCCTCGAGCGTCCAGTCGGTGTTTTGGAATTTGGTGAAACGGTTTGATACCGGTGGTTATCGGCATCGTGGGGTCTCGGCGATTCCGCCGGGCAGTTTCGCAGGACGATTTCCGGGGGCTGGCCTGCCCGAGAGGGCGGCACGTACAGACGTTGCTTACGCTTACATCGAAAATGTCGATGCGGAATTGCAGGGAATGTATCGAGGGGCCGACACTTGAATTATCAGCCCCATCATAGTATCATCTGTCTTTCACTTGTGAAACCACAGATAAACACAGATACCGACCCGCCTGCGATTCTGGCAGGTTCTTAATAATCAGCGTTCATCTGGGGTTGCCTTCCCACGGCGAGGAGGCAGATAGATTATGTCCATTCAAGCACTGCAAGAGCTGATTCAAGCGGCGACGCCGCTGCAGTGGCTCGTCTGCGTCGGCGGCACGGTACTCTCATACCTCATCGGCTCGATATCATTCGCATGGATCATCGCCCGCAGGCACGGTGTTGATCTTCGCGAACATGGCAGCGGGAACCTCGGCGCCACGAACGTCTTCCGCGTGCTTGGACCGAAGGCCGGGCTGACCGTCTTCGCGCTCGACGTGCTCAAGGGACTGATCCCCGCTCTCGCGGCGTGCATCATCATCGGGCCGTCAGTAAGCAGCGTCCCCGAGGGGCCGCTGGCCGGGCTCATCAGAGTGATCACTGGGACGTTGAAAAGCGTGACAATCGCTCCCGGGTTCATTGAATCGTGGCGATCGCTTGCGATCTCATACGGACTGGCGGCAATCCTCGGGCACATGTTCCCGATCTATCTCAAGTTCAAAGGCGGCAAGGCCGTGGCGACCGGTTGCGGCGTCTTCCTCGTACTCGCCCCACTGCCAATGGCCACCACGCTGCTCCTGTGGACTGTCATCCTGATGTTCGGCCGCATCGTGTCGCTGGCCTCGATGATCTCGGCCGTAGCGCTCTTCTTGCAGGTTCTGTTGAATCACGTTTACAAGGACCCGGGCAAGACGCTCGGCTCTACCACGTGGCTCGCGGGGCTCGTCTGCGCGTTGGTGCTGTTCCGGCACCGGGCGAACATCTCGCGGCTGATCCAGGGGACGGAGCCGCGGCTCGAGAAGCCCCGGAAGAAACGCAGGCGGCGACCGGCCCGCACCGAGCGGCCGCGCCCCGCAGCGTTCCGCCGGGAAGCCCGCAAACGGATCGAGAAACTAGTCCGCATGCTCGCGTTGCAGCCCAATCCGGCACGAAGGCGACCTGCATCGACCGACTACCCCGGCCGGCGCTCCCCCGCAGCAGGGACATCAACACGGCATGGCCGCTATTCCTGAAGGAGTAACCCATAATGGCAAGGATCGCCGTCTTAGGCGACGGTGGCTGGGGCACTGCCCTCGCGCTGCTGCTCAACGATAACGACCACGTTGTGAGGCTCTGGGGAGCATTCCCGCAATATGCGGATGAGATGGCAAAAACCCGCGAGAACCGCAAGTTCCTCCCCGGCGTCACGATCCCCGACGACGTATGGGTCACCTCGAATCTCGCCGAGGCGGTCGACGGCGAGAGCTACATCGTGCTCGCGGCGCCGGCGCAGTTCGTCAGGCCCATCTGCCATAAGCTGGCGATGCACTATCACCCACGGGTCCCGATCATCTCGGTGGCCAAGGGCATCGAAAACGAGACGAACCTGCGCCCCTCCCAGATCATCAGTCAGATACTCGCCCCCGCATGGGTCGCCGTGCTCTCCGGCCCCTGTCACGCCGAGGAAGTGGCGCGAGGAATGCCCACTATAGTCGCCGCAGCAGCGGCTAAGGCATCCAATGCCAACGAGGTGCAGCAGCTCTTCATGTCGCAATGCTTCCGCGCTTACAGCAACACCGACGTGACCGGCGTCGAGCTCGGCGGAGCGCTGAAGAATGTCATCGGGCTCGCCGCGGGGATGTGTGACGGCCTGGGCCTGGGCGACAACGCCAAGAGCGCTCTCGTCACCAGAGGGCTTGCAGAAATCAGCCGCCTGGGCGCCGCTCTCGGCGCACGCCGAGGCACCTTCTCGGGGCTTTCCGGCCTCGGTGACCTCATCACGACATCCTTCAGCCCGTTCGGCCGCAACCGTTGGGCCGGCGAGCAGATCGGCAAGGGCATTCCAGCCAGAGCCGTACTCGCCAGCACCGAGAAGGTCATCGAAGGCATACACACCGTCCGCTCCGTGAACTCCCTTGCAGACGAACACAACGTCCCGATGCCCATCAGCGAGGAAGTCTACAACGTCATCTTCCGTCACAAAGACCCTGCCACGGCGGTCGACGACCTGATGCAACGCCTCCCGCGCTCAGAGCAGGAGTAGACCGGCGGGCGGGCCATGCCGTAGGCAGGCAGGCACAATCATCCCATCATCACAGCGACGTTGGCTGCATTGACGGGCCGGATGATGCCGCGCTCGGTGATGATGGCGGCGATGAGTTCGGCCGGCGTGACGTCGAACGCGGGATTGTATGTATTCACGCCGAGCGGGGCCGTGCGGCGCCCGAAGCCGCAGGTTATCTCGTCGCCCGGGCGCTCTTCGATCGGGATCGCCGAGCCGTCCGCCAGCGACAGGTCGAATGTGGAAGAAGGCGCCGCGACGTAGAAAGGGATCCCGTGATGACGCGCGAGCACTGCGAGGCCGTAGGTGCCGATCTTGTTCGCGGCGTCGCCGTTCGCGGCGATGCGGTCGGCGCCGACCACTACGAGGTCGATCCGGCCTTCCTTCATCACCTGCGCGGCCATGCTGTCGCAGATGATCGTCACGTCGATGCCGTCCTGCATCAGTTCCCACGCGGTCAGCCGCGACCCCTGGAGCAGCGGCCTGGTTTCGTCGGCATAGACGGAGATCGTCTTGCCTTGTTCCTTCGCAGCGAAGAAGCAGGCGAGCGCGGTGCCATAGTCGGCCGTCGCGAGGCCGCCCGCGTTGCAGTGCGTCAGTGCGGTCGCTCCATCGTGGATGAGCGTCGCACCGTGCGCCCCGATCCGCCGGCACATCGCGCGGTCTTCCTCAATGATGGCTTTTGCCTCTCCGAGCAGGATCTCCTTCAGCTCGTCGAGAGATCTGCGGGCATCCGCCTCGGCAGCGCGTTTCATCCGGTCGAGCGCCCAGAAGAGGTTGACGGCGGTCGGACGCGAAGTCGCGAGATAGTCGGTCGTCTTCTTCAGGTCATCCTGGAATGACTCGGCGGTGGAATGCTGGATGCCGAGCACCGTTCCGAGAGCTGCCGCGCATCCGATGGCGGGAGCGCCCCGAACATTCAGCTGCCTGATCGCCTGCCAGACGGATTCGACGTCCTCACAGTATATCTGTTTGAACTCAACGGGCAGGAGCGTCTGGTCGATCAATCGTATTCGGCCGTCGACGCCGCCCTCCCACTCGATTGTTGGAACCGGCATTGGCGTTCCTGCCCGCCTGAGTCGTAGTGTCTAGGGTGTTTCGAGGATGATCGTTACGGGGCCATCGTTGACGAGCGAGACGTCCATGTGCGCTCCGAACTTGCCCGTCGCGACATCAATACCGGACTGCTCCGCTGCCGCGATGAAATCCTTGTAGAGCATCTCGGCCATCACAGGCTGCGCGGCGTTGTCGAAGCTCGGCCGCCTGCCCTTCTTGCAGTCGGCACACAGCGTGAACTGCGAGACCACAAGCATCTCGCCGCTGATGTCGAGCAGCGAGCGGTTCATCTTGCCATCTTCGTCCTGGAAAATCCGCAGATGGATAATCTTGTCGGCCAGAAACGCCGCCTGGCCGGTGTCGTCGCCTCGCTCAACGCCCAGCAGGACGAGCAGCCCGGTGCCAATCGCTCCAGTCCGCTCGCCATCGACTACGACGCCTGCCGAACTGACCCTCTGCACGACGGCCTTCATTCGGTATCCTCCTGGGCCGGACGGCCGCGAAGCCTCTTTGACTTTTCAGCCGTCTGCTCGGCTAACTGAACCTTGTGATCGGCCAGGCGGGCACGCAAGCCATCGTCGGCCGTCGCCAGTATCTGGACTGCCAGCAATGCGGCGTTGCTCGAGGAATTTATGCCGACGGTGGCAACCGGCACGCCGGGCGGCATCTGCACGGTGGCGTAGAGGGCATCCACGCCTTCGAGCGGCGATGAATCGATCGGCACACCGATAACCGGCAGGACAGTGTGAGCGGCTACGACGCCCGCCAGGTGGGCCGCCCCACCGGCACCGGCAATGATCACCCTGATGCCTCTGCCGGCGGCCGATTCGGCAAACTCCGCCACAACTTTCGGGCTGCGATGCGCCGACATCACCTCCGCCTGATATGCGACACCGAACTTGCCGAGCGTATCCAGAGCCGCCTGCATCAGCGGCAGGTCGGAATCGCTTCCCATCACAACAACAACTCGTGCTTTCGACATAACGTCGCTCCGTTCAAACAGCAAACGGATAGTAGCGCGTCTCAGGGCCACTTTCAAGCGGTTTCCCGGGCCAGGGGAATTCACTTGAACCCGAACCCCGCCGATAGTAACTTATGGGTGTAAGCGGGTTCGCGAAAGGAGCCGGCTGAGGGCTATCGTGCAGCGCGACGAAATGGGCCGAGTCGTTCGAAGAAGCTGACAGGATATCCAGGACCGAGACCCGGCGGTGAAACCGAACCCGCCGCAAAGGCGAAGGAGAAGATGTAAGGGATTCTCGCCGTCGCCCAAGAGCGACTGTAGACGACACCGCCCGAGATGCCCGCACCCGAAACGTGGAGTCTAAAGATGTCCGCTGTCGACAGCATAGTGAAGGTACTTCTCGCGATAGTGCTGGGTGGGGTTCTGGGCTTCGAGCGGGAACGCCGCGGCCGGCCTGCCGGCCTGCGCACGCACATCCTCGTCTGTCTCGCATCGACG
>JAUWKK010000025.1 GCA_030614245.1 Planctomycetota bacterium
AACCGCGTCCCGCTCGGCCGCGCGCGCCTTGCCGTGCAGTGGCATTGAGGACGCGGCCGGTCGGGAACGTTCAATATATTCTGCTCTCCGTAGTAACAGCCCACCGATTGCCGGTTAATGAGTCCGCAGCCACTCTGCTGTCAGCTCGATCAGTTCGGAGCAGTCGATCACGCCCAAGCGCAGCCACAGCGGCTCGGCGACGCGTATGCGGTAGTCGTCGCCAAGCTGATATGCATCGGCCAGTGCCCGCAGGTCGGCCTCTTCTCTCTCCGAGGTGGAGATCTGCACCAGCAGCATCGGCTGCTCGAAAGCGGGCTTCTCCGGCGGCAGCTTGATCTTCCGCAGCTCGTCGCAGGCCGTCCCGTTCAGCGGATAGCCATCGAGATCGATCACACCGGCGTCTTCATTCTTCGCATTCTGCTTTGCGGGATCGGCGGCTCCGGTCTTCTTCGCGGCCGAGCGCATGAGCATCTGCCTGACGAGCCGGCGCTTGATGTTCAGCTTGAAAAACTCCTCGCCGCTGGTAATCGGCTCCCACAGGATCAGGCGGTCGATATCGCCGCGTGCCTCCGCTACATCGAGGGCGAGAGCAGCCCCCAGCCGCAGGCCGAAGAGTGCGACGCTTTCTACGCCGGCCTTCCGGCGGATGAGTTCGACTGCGGCGTTGACGTCGTTCTTCGCGGCCCCGGGGCTGAAATCGGCGAAGTTCCCCGAGCTGTCGCCCGTGCCTGCATAGTCGAAGTGCAGCGTCGCCCAGCCGCTTGCCGCCAGCCGGTCGGCAAGCTGCGCGTAAGTGCGATAGGATGTCTTCTGCTCTTCGGCAAAGGGTGCGCACAGGACGACTCCGCCCACCGCTGGGCCCTGCGGGGCGTAGAGCGCCGCATATAGCTGATGATCGCCGGACGGGAAGAGGAAATGATCGAACGGCATTTCGTCCTCATTTGATGATGCCGGGTGCCACGGTCAACCGTCTTCCCTCCACGTCCAAGCTCTGCTTGAACGTGCCACCCCCGGGGGTAATCGAGGCGGACGGGCGGCCCTCAGCGCCTGCCGAACGCCTGTGCGAGGAACGTTTCCATGCACAGGATCGCAAGCATAGCATAGAGGAGATGCCGCCAAAGCTGCGATGAGCGGGAGGCATCCGGATTCGTCTCGGCGGCTTTCTCCGGCACATCCCTGATGTAACTGAACTTGAAATCCTTGAGCGCACGGCGGAGCTCCTGCGGGCCGATGCGGCGCAGGCTGCTTTCCCGAGGATCGACGTTCACTGCGAAGGAATCGGTTCGCCCGGGCCGATCGACACCGGCGGGCGGGGTGAGTTCCACCTCGTAAACGCCCGCCTTGTCGGTGTCCTTGTAGTTGAGCGTGAGGCGCCCGGCTTCTGTCACGGGCGTGACCGGAATCGGCTCGTTGGCGCCCGGCGGGGTGATGGGGATGCCTCCTGCGGCTTGCTCGGGCGGCAGAGCGCGGTGCAAGGTGTCGCCGACGGTCACGTTGCTCAGCAACAGGCGGTCGCGGGCGAGATGGCGCGCGAGATCCTGCATCATTATTACGAACGTTCCGGTCTTGGGCAGGTCGGTCCATTCGGTGTCGGCCGACGTGGCGAACATCATCACGCGGCCGTTGCCGAACGGCTTCTCGACGATGCCGGCATCGCCGGTTCCATACGGGCACACGACGGTCGCGTCTTTATCGACTGACAGCTTGAAATACCTGTAGACGGACCCGAAACTGAGCAGGACGGCCTTCTCGCCTTTGAAGGTGGCCATCAGCCTGTGCGAGAAATCCTTTGGCGCGAGCGAGGTCGGCTGCGCGCGGCTGTCGGCGATATCCCCGAGCTTCGCCGGCAGCAGCCCCTGGCCATCGCGGTGGAGCTCATCGTTGTAGATCAACGCATCCAGGCGGTCCCCGAGGAAGATGAGCACGGAGCCGCCGTCGGCCGCGTATGCCTCGAGCCGCGCGGCGATGCTCTGAGTTATGCCGCCGACGTTGGCGAGCACGACGATGTCGCTTTCGTCGATGTTGGCCGTGCCGAGTTCGCTTTCGCGAATGACGGTCGGATCGATGAACGAGATGCGCGTGGTTGCATCCTCGACGGTCGGATGCAGCGCCGTGCGGATGAAGAACGTCTCGCTATCGGCGGGCAGGTTGCCGGGTTCGCCGTCGACCAGCAGGACGCGCAGACTCTCGACGATCTGCACGGCCAGGTAGCGTCGGTCGTCGGCGGCCAGGTTGTCGCCTGCAAGCCGAGCCTCGATAGTGTGAGTGAGCGCATCGCGGAAGACGTGCGAGAGACTCACCGTTGCAGTATCGCCGGCAGCTACAGGGACCTGCTGGGTGCTCTGCTTGAAACCGTCGAGCAGGAAGGTGACCTCGGCGGAGGCGTCGGTATCGCCGAAGTTCTGCACGCTTGCGGCCAGCACGGCGGGCGGGCCGACGCTGACGAGCTTCTTATCGGGCAGTAGTGATGTGATTGCCAGATTGTCGATCTGCTCGTGGCCGACGTCTATTATGGTGGTTGCTCGGGCTTTCTTGTTGAGTTCTGCGGTGATCTGGAGCATCTCGGCCCTGGCCTGGCCTTCGCCGAGCTGCCAGGCACCGCGCCGGCAATCGGTGATGAGCACGACCTCGCGGTTCATAGTTGGCTCGGCATCGAGCAGTTCGACGGCGGTACGGAGCGCGGCGGGGATATTCGTGCCGGCATCCGAGAGCGTCAGCCGCATCAACTCGGAGCGGCCCGCCGTGGCGTATTCGATCGTCGGCTGCCGAATGATGACCTCCGCCGTGTCCGTCATTGCGATGAGCGACATCTTGTCGCCCGGCTTGAGCGACTCGAGCACTCGCTCGGCGGCCGTGGTCGCACGCTCGAAGGCGGTCTTGCCGCCGATTGTGTGGCCCATCGAGAACGAACGATCGACGATGAGCACGACGTAACGCTGGGACATACCGAGCGTTCCGGCCAGTCCTGAGGCTTCCAGGTACGGCCGGGCCAGCGCCAGCCCCAGCAGCAACATCGCCAGCACGCGCAGAGCGAGCAGGATGAGCTGCTCGAGCCGAATCCGGCGATAGTTCTTCTTGTGTGACGACAGCAGGAACTCCATGGCCGCCCACGGCACCACCTTGAACCGCCGCCGGTTGAGCAGGTGGATGATTATCGGCACAGCGCCGAGCGCTACCGCCGAAAACGCGAAGATTGCACTGCCGAAGCCGAAGGGCATGTCAGGAGCCTTGTTTCAGTGATCAGTCATCAGTGATCAGTAACCAGTAAGTAGTGTTCAGTAAGTAGTAAGTAATACGACGGAGAGCAGAATACATTGAACGTTCCTGACCGGTCGCGTCCTCAGACAGGCGAGCCATTTAGTAACAGACAGAAACGCCAAGTCTTGTCATGCTGAGCCTGAGCGAAGCATCTTTCACGATTTGAGCGAGCATCGCGCCAAAGATTCTTCGCTTCGCTCAGAATGACATGAAAACAACACTCCGCTCGCGGTAGCATGTTCAGTATATATCGCTCCGGTTAGTAAGAGGTAACCGGTGACAAGTGCTCGTTGCTTATTCGTGAATGTGCGAGGCTCTCTCGGCCGGCGCATTGACGAAGTACTGTGCTTCGCTTTCACCGACTGCCGTTGTGCCGGGACAGCAGAACGAATCAGCCTTCTGGATCATGCCGTTCAGCATCCGCCAGATCTCCGACAGTTGGTCATTCAGTTCCGGTTGCGTTGTGCCCCGGGACTGTGGGATGTTGCGGGCCCGCTGCGCCCCTTCAGGGCGGCTCGTCTTGCCTCGCTCGTCAACTGGGGCTGAAGCCCCAGCCTACATGCCCCCGCTGCTTCGCAGCGAAGAGCAGACGCCTGCCTTACGTGGGGCAGCATCTCTCCGTGGGGCAGGCCTGCCTGCCCCCTCCATAGGCGGGCGGGTATGGCATGGCCTGCCGATACCCGGCACTACTCCGCCCCGGTGGGGCTGGGATTTCACTCGTCAACCTTACCCACGGCGTTCCCTCCGCAGGCGGACAGGGCCGTGGGCTTTCCTACTCCGCCCCTGACGGGGCTGCAAGCCTGCCGCCGGTATTCTATACACGCCAAACATATTCTCCATCTCGGCATCCAGACCACCTTATCTGCGTTCATCTGCGGTTCCATCCCCGCATCAAGCCCTGGCGACGGACGCCGCTTTCTGATACACAATCAGGTCCCGATGCGACCGAGCGTAACTGTGCCGCCCTGTCTCGACATCTTTCATCCGATATTACCCACCGCCAACTACTGGCTACTGGCTACTGCACACTGGCCACTGAATCCGGGCACTCAGTCATATCCCCGGGCAATAGGCATGCGGCGGCCGGTGCCGAATGCGCGGCCGGTCACTTTGAGCATAGTGGCCGCCTGCCGGCGCTTGTATTCGCTGCGGTCGACCTTCGCTAGCACATCGCGCACGGTAGCCTCGTCGAAGCCGTCGGAAACGATCTGCTCCGCGCTCCGGCATTCCTCGACGTATCGCCTGAGAATTTCGTCTAGCTGACCGTATGGCGGCAGCGAATCCTGGTCTAGTTGTCCCGGCCGCAACTCGGCCGATGGCGGCTTGGTGATGCAGTTATCGGGGACAATCTCGCCATCTCGGTTGACGAAGCGTGCGAGCTCGTAGACTTTCGTCTTGGGCACGTCACCGATTACCGCCAGCCCGCCGCACATATCGCCATAGAGCGTGCAGTAGCCGACCGCGGCCTCCGACTTATTGCCGGTCGCAAGCAGCAGCATTCCGAGCTTATTCGAGAGCGCCATGCCGATCATGCCACGGATACGCGCCTGGATGTTCTCCTCGGTCACGTCAGGCTCGTATCCTTCGAAGATGCCGCTTAGCTCGCGTTCAACGGCCTCGTGAATTCGGCCGATGGCGATCTGTTCGTAACGAATGCCGAGGTTCTCGGCGAGTTTCCGGGCGTCTATAACGCTGTCCTCAGATGAGTATCGCGAAGGCATAGCTACACCGAGCACCTTCTCGGGCTCGACCGCGGCTGCGGCGATGCAGGCGACGACGGTCGAATCGATCCCGCCGCTGAGAGCTATTATCGCACCGCTGAAGCCGCACTTGGCCAGATAATCGCGCGTGCCGAGCACGAGCGCGTCGTAAATGGTCGAGATGTCCTCCCGGACGCTGTCGAAACCGTCGTGACCGGATTTGCCTTCGGCTAAATCGGCCGTGTCGACGATCAGCAGGTCCTCGGCGCACTGGGCCGCCATAGCCGCGAGCGAGCCATCCGCCCTGAAGGCGGCGCTGTTGCCGTCAAAGATCAACTCATCGTTGCCGCCGACCTGGTTGACGTAGATCAGCGGCAGCCGTCGGCGTCGGGCGTGATCGGCCAGTATATCGAGGCGCAGCCGCTTCTTGCCGTAGACGTACGGCGACGCGGACAGATTGACCAGCACATCGGCGCCGGCTTCGGCCAGTTGCTCGATCGGATCGGCAGCATAACGCCTGTGATGCCGGAACCGCTCGCTGTTCCAGACATCCTCGCAGATCGAGACGCCCCCCCTGGCCGCCCCGCATTCGGCGACCCGCGGCTGCGGGCCGGGCTGAAAGTAGCGGTCCTCGTCAAACACGTCATACGTCGGCAGCAGGCATTTGCGGTGCATCGAGACTATCCTGCCGCCGCTGATTACCGCTGCGGCATTGAAGAGCGGCCGCTCGCCGGACGCCGGATTGCGTTCCACGCAGCCGACGATTGCCGTTATCCCCCTGATCTGCGAAGCGACGGTCTCGACGGCTTCAATGCTGCTGCTGACGAAGGAGTCATCGAGCAGCAGATCGCGTGGAGGATAGCCGGTGATGGTCAACTCGGGAAAGACGACCAGCTCGGCGCCCATCGCGGCGGCGCGGTCGGCGAAATCGACGATCAGCCGCGCGTTCGCGGCCAGGGCGCCTATAGTCGGATTGATCTGCGCGAGGGCAACCTTCATTGGGCGTCTTCCATGCATCAGTGATTGGGATCGTTCATCGACCATCACGAGTATAGCGTCCGCGGCAGGGCGCTTCAAGGCTGAGGGCACGCTCAAGACAGCGGATATGATAGTTGTGGGCGTATTACACTATGTAGTCGCGCACAGACGCTCGTGGAGGGTCTTTACGTTTTTTTTCGCTCCGCACCCTTGACACCCTTCCGGCGTCCGGCTATATTCCGTTTGTCCCTGAAAGCAGCAGGCAATGTCCCCGACAAGGAGCGCCCGATGAATGCCCAAGTTGTATCTCGAGACATCCTGGTCTCCCTACTGGCTAACAGCGACTGGGAAGAGATAGGAGTGAGTGAACTCGTTCAGAAGATGCAGGCCGCCTCCCACCAGATAAAGGCAAAGGGAATCCCGTGCCACTTTGTGGCACACCGGACGAATGGCGACAGATACTGGAGCGATGACGCTTCGTATGAACTAGGCCTCTTGGGTTCTATGGGGCTTCTGCGTCTCCGCTTGAGCAGGGTCGAGAAGACACATGTCGACTATCATCATTACACTGAGATGTTCTGCAGCCACCTCCCTGAGGATGCGAAGAACATACTGATGCAAGTAGCGAAGTAGCTCATGAGCGCCAATGCGCACCGCCCCCAAGAGACCGAGGATGCAGGTGGCAAGATCATTCGGGACATCGTCTTCGGCTACGTCCCGATCACTGCCCTCGACCGCACGTTGATCGACACGCCTATCTTCCAGAGGTTGAAACGAATCCGCCAGTTAACGGCGTTCTCGCTGTATCCATCCGCCAACCATACCCGCTTTGAGCATTCACTAGGCGTGATGTACATTGGTTCTAGTGTCTTCAGATCCCTTTATGCGAGAGGCGACTTGGACTGGGCCATCAAGAAGGCCGATATCTCGCATCCGCAACTTGACATGACGGTCAGATATGCCTGCTTGCTTCACGACGTTGGTCACGCTCCTTTCTCGCATGTGGGCGAAGCCTTCTACGATGCATCCGATATCTGGGTCCAGGTCTGCGCCGTGAATCCCCAACTCGCACATGCACTGGGCCCCGAGTGCCCCGAAACAGGCAAACACGAGTTGATGAGTTGCCTCGTCGCTCTCAAGCACTACGCGCGTGAGCTTAGCGCCAAAGTAGACCTCGAGCTCCTCTGCAGGATGATCTGCGGGGTTCGTTACCAGCCTGCGCAGGAGCGGTCGGTCCTGAACCCCGTGATTGAGATACTAAACTCCACTTACGATGTGGACCGTCTCGACTATGTGCTTCGCGACTCCACCACCACAGGCACTTTCGGAGTCTCCATTGACTACGAAAGGCTCATCAGGGGCTACGCAGTCCGGGAAAAAACCTTACTGTTCTTGAGAAGATCGCTGCCGTCTGTTGTGAATCTGATCACCGGCCGCGATTTTCTTTACCAATGGCTTTATAACCATCACACCGTTGCTTACTCGGACTTGCTGGTTGAGAGAACTCTGGCAGGCGCGTTTGCTCAGAAGGATGCCACATGCGCGGACTTGTTCTCGCTGGGAGCCATCGAGTCTGGCGCAGACGATTGCACTTTATGGGAGGTCCTGAAACGTCAGTACAACGCCGGGGATCGCTACGCCAAGCCACTATTTGAGCGAAAGTTCCACAAAGCCCTGTGGAAGACACCGTATGATTTTGTAGCTGGGAGGCTGTCGACGCCAGTAAGGATCCGACTCTGGGACCAGGCGAAGGTCGGGGGACAACAGCCCGGCGACATATCGGAGCTAGAGAAGCTGCTCTGCGAGCACTGCGGCGTTGAGGAAGGCACGATCCTTGTCGCCAACCGGATAGTGAAGCACTTTAACCCGACCACGAACAGGCAAGTCTGCTTCTGGATCAAGGACACGGCGAAGGAATATGGTGAGGTCTGCGGCGGCTCGCCGTTCGCGGGCGGGCCGACCGACTACCCGCTGATATTCTATGACGCTGACGCTGTTGAGCGAGAGACCCTTCTGAAAACGATTCGGGAGGTCGTATAGTTGCTGCCAGGTGTGGTTGCGCGGGGCGCCTGGAGCAGGCACGGCCTGCTCCGCCAGTGCTGGATACGTGCTCGTACCTGCCATCGAGTGATACAGAAGGCGGGCTCCTGGCTCCACCAGGGGTTCTCTCCCCCCGTCCTCCAGTACCTGTTACTGCATCTTTCGTGACCTTCTCCAGAGCTCTAACACGCTGTGCTGGCCGAGTACGCGATCCGATCGGGCGTTGCAGAAAGCCCGTGCCGGCGCCTCTTGGGCCTGTGGATGAAGCGCTCCGCCACGATGAAATGGCGTGAGCCCAACGCTGAAGGCATGGTCCGGCTCCAATGCATTTGCGCCGGCGCCAACTTTGACGCGATCTGGGGCATCAGCAAGCTTTGGCGTTTCACCCAATCCAGAGCTGCCTCACAAATGCCTCCACGATTGGGAAACAGACCCGGCATGCTGTCGCCCATTGCAAAAGCTCACCGATCCCGCTAGACTCGCTCGCGTCGACCCAACACAGCCAGGACACACAGGAGAACCTATCGTGGCAATCAAAGTAGCATTCATCGGTGCCGGGAGCGTCGGCTTCGCGCGGCGGCTATTTCGCGACATCCTCGCCGTGCCGGAGCTGCGCGATACACGCTTTGCGATGCACGACATCAACAGGGGTGCGTGTAATCTCCTACGCCACTTTCACTCCTGGTCCTCGGAGCCAGAAGTCATCCCACCGTCCGTCCTTGGAGTTGATGAGTGTCATGACCTGCAAGGTCTCTTCGGCTCCCTTGACGCTCCAGTGTTTTTCGGTGCCCTTGACTCGCTTGCCGAGTACCTTGATGGTGGCTTCTATGTGGCCTGAGCCGATTGGCCAACCATTCTTGCGGAAGGTGGGATAGTCCATCCCGTCGCGGTTGGTTTGGAAGTAATGCACGTTGTTCGCAAGTATCTTTCGCGGATCGCCGTCGGCCGCGCGTTTCGGTGGCTTCCCGTGTTTGTCCGATAGTTTCTTGATGTGGCTTATGACCAGGTCGCACCGTCCGTTCCACAGTAGGGTTTTGTTGCTGATATACCAATCGTCGGCTTTGGGGCCGGGGCCGTGGGCGGCGATTGCTACTGCGTGGAGGTGTTCGACGGCGTGTGCCCAGTCGAGTATGAATATCGCGTCGAGGAAGCAGCGTTCTCGTTGGGAGCGTATCGATGCGGCTCCGTCGGAGATGAAGATTTTCACTATGGCGTACTCGTAGCCGCGCGCGTCGGCGAGGGCGCTGATGTGGTCGCCGGCCCTGTCCCAAGGCTCCATTGTGGCTACGACTGAGCGCGTAAGCGGCTTGGGGCCTCGATACTTGATGCCGTCTTGTTCGGGTGTGGGGATGGCGTCGTAGATGATGCCGACTTTGTCTTCTCTCCATTTCTTCTTGCGGTCGTGATGGAGCGTTTGCACTCGACCGCCGTCGGCGCTGATCACCATGAGTGCGATGGGCTTCTCGGGCCTGGGGCACCGCGTTCTGCCCGTCATGAAGGCTTTGGTGGCCTCGTCGCGCTCTTGCAGCAGCAGCGAGCCGATGCGTTCGGTGACGAGTTGCACGCGCTTGGCGCTCACGTCGATGCCGGCCAGATCGTACGACATCTGAGCCGCTCTCTGGAACGAGCTGGCGATATTGGCCTCGCACAGCATTCGCCTGAAAGAGTTCGAGGCGGATCTATGCGGAATCTTCAGTTGGCGGTCCAGAGGGGGAAAAAGACGACTGGCAGCAGTCGCATATCGCGTGGCGGCGGTCGTATCGGACCTGCCCTGACGCCGTCTCAAGATTTCGATCAAGAGGCTTTTTCGGCCTCCTCATCGGGCGACCGCACTCGGGGCACTCGACGATCCCGGCCGCGTCGACTTCCGCTTCGGCCGCCAACCGTCCCTCCAGCAGAGCGCGGATGAACGTCTGCCCGGACTCTCGCGCCTGCCGTTCGATGTCGTCGAACTTATCGCCCGTTTCCGGGCCGACGCGCCCCATCATCTCGTCGTACATCCTCGCTGCGTCGCGCACAAACTCGTCACGTCTCCTGTCGTCGCTATTCATCGTATGCTCCTTTCTTCGGCACGGACTTGTTCGTCAACAGAGCCAGATTGATCCGTCCGACCTCCTCGATCCAAGCCTGCATCGTGTGATAGTTTTCGACCATCCGTTTGGCATCATCCACGCGCTTGCCGCCCAGATAGACCGTCCGCGTCTTGCCGCCGGTGCTGACGGTGAGCACCCAAGTGGGATGCACCTCGCCCGAAGCGCACCTGCGGCAGTTGGGGCGATAGCAGCGGCGCTTCATCAACACCACCGATCCGCGCGTGAAATCTCTGATCTTCGCGAGCTTCTTGAGCAGGAGCGTCCGCTTGAGCCGCAGCCTGCGCTTTTCGCTGTCCAGCATATCGAGATCCTCCGTGTGACATAAGCGCATACGCTTATAGACCTTACGGCAAAAAAAAGCAAGGGGAAAATCGCCCGAAGGAGTGTTCACGCACCCGTATGACGGTTCGAGCTTGCAGGAAAGGCACCGTAAGTGATAGAATCACGCCGACACCCGCAGAAGTCGCGTCGCAACCAGGAGATACACTCTTGGCGGATTGAGCAAAGGAGCCGCGAATCGTCCGATGACCTGACGCAACGGTTCAAAGTTCGGACAGCCACCCCGACCATGTCTCAAAAACAGCCGTTCGGCCAAAAAGTCGAACGGCTTTCTCTTTACCAGGCCTAACCCAACTTCCGCAGTTAGCCGCCATGAGGCATCGTAAGTCCTTATGTACCACCAAAAGATTCTGAAAAGTCTTCACTACATGTCGGTTATTTTCAATTGTTCGGGCAGCTTCAGACCGAGCTTCTGAAGGAGTATCTGCTGGTGTTCGTCAGGCCGCGTGACGCTCTGTGTGTCGCGTTGTGCGTTCTTGCGGATGACCGTCGGGGCAATGTACTGGACGCGTTTTACACATCGCGCGTGGCCGGTTCAAGGGGGGTAGGTTTCCACTACATGACCGTTTCGGACGCGAACTCCAACGCACCGACCGATGCGAAAGGACTTACGGCAATTGCGGCCCCAAAATGGCCGAAAAAAGACGCAAAAAAAATCTGAATCGGCCCAAACTGCGGAAGTTGGGCTAATGCCCGACCGATGCGAAAGGACTTACGGCAATCCAAACCCGAAAAGAAGCGAAAAAATGTGAATCGGCCCAAACTGCGGAAGTTGGACTATCGGAAAAGCGAAGGGCAGGCGCATCAAATAACGATGCGCCTGCCCTATTTTCGGGTCTTCTCAGCAGATCAACCGGTATCAGCCGTCTGCCGTGCGAGGGCGTCTATTTCTTCTTAATCGGCACGTCGAAGTAGTTCTCCATCTCATGAGTGGCCATGCCGCACTCGCCGTACGCGTCCCATGAGTCGAGATGGGTCATGCTGGGATGTGCTTACGGAGCCCACTCGTATCTTAGTCGTCATTTCGCCGGTTTCGAGGGCGGCTCCGCCGGCGGGGCCGGAAGAATGGTGAAGCCGAGCTTGCTCTTGCCGTCTTTTTCAAAGAGAACGATCACGCGGCCGTCGGGCAGCACGCTGACGTCGCTGTAGCCGGAGGGACCCTGATAGTACTCCAACTTCCAAGGCCAGGTCTTGCCATCGTCGTAGCTGCCGCGAAGCGTTCCCTGGGCACGGGCATTCGCCACTCCGGGCCCGGAGTACAGGATCAGCCCCGGCTTGCCGTCCTTCGGCCACGAATGGCGCTCCACGGCCCCCTGGCAGCCGACGTGTTTCATATCTTCCGCGTGCCACATCTCGGTCGCGTTCTTCGTGCCGCCCGCGGGGATGATGGTCAGGCGGCGGCTGGTCTCCGGGGGGCCGGGGTTGCCGACGAAGAGCACCGAGCCATCACACAGCGCCGCGCACTTCGACTCGCCGATGTTCGCGTGGAGGGCGCCGCCGGGCTTCCAGGTTGTGCCGTGGGCGTCGCTGTAGACGACACTCGGCCCCCACGCGGCGCCGTGGTTCATCGGAATGATCAGACGGCCTGCGTACTTGCCGCGCTGCAGCACGATGCCGGACCCGGGACCCGGAATGACAAGCCTGCGCCCATCCTTGATCTGGTCGCGCAGGATCTTCGTCATGTCCTTCGACTTGCTCCAGGTCTTGCCGTCGTCGTCGCTGTAGGCAACGTGCTGACTGGGGGTCCTGCCATCCCACCGGCCCATGAAGACCCAGATCCGGCCGGTCTTCGGGTCCACGGCCGCGCTCGGGTTGTTCACGGACCGGTCCCCGTCGTCCCAGACCACGATCTCGGGACCCAACGTCTTGCCGCCATCCTCGCTGCGACGCACGACCGCGTCGATATTGCCGATGTCGCCCCCGCCCGTGCGGCGCGCCTCGGCGAAGGCCAGGATGGTGCCCTTGGTGGAGACCGCCAGGGCCGGAATGCGATACCGGCACGCTTTGCCGTACTCCGCCTTGTCGCGCGCGCCGGAGCCCTTGAAGATCTCCTCGATGGGGGCAGCGGACTTGAAACCGGTTCCCAGCTTGTCGGACAGCTTCTCCGCGGTCAGCTTGATGCTCTTGATCTTCGGCGTGATTCGCAAGGCATCGAACCACATGTAGAGGTTGGTGTCCGGATCGATCGACTGTTCGTTGATCTGCTTGTCGTCGTAGTAGAAGGAGATATTGTCACCGACGCGCTTGACGGCCATCGAGTGCAACTTGCCGTCATACACGTTGGCGGGGCAGGGCCCTGCGAAGCCCTTGAACGGCAGGGACTGCTTGCGGAGACTCATCCAGATCTTGCTGCCGTCCCGGGCGAATAGCAGACGACCGCGGTCCTTGATGTGAATGATCGGCAGGGCGGTGCCGCCCCCGCCCGCGCAGGAGAAGACCGCCTTGAACTCGCAGTCGCCCAGGGCCGATTTGGCCGTCATGAACCGCGCATGATTGGTGCGGTTGCCGACCATCTTCGGGACGACATAGAGGCCGTCGACGGTCGTTCCCGCACAATGGATCCATGTCCCCCACATTGGGTGGCCGGGGATGTAGGGACGCTCGGGGGTGAGGCCCTCCGGCCAGTCGAGCCCCTCGTTGACGAGCTTCCCGTCGCGGATGACCCACAACTCCTCGGCGGCAGTCGCGTTCGATAGGCCAAGCAGCGCGATAGCCGTCAGGAGTGGTAGTGCAGTCGTAATGGCTCTTTTCATCGTTTCTCTCTCTTTCGTAAAGGAAGGGGTTTGGGAATTCGCAATGGCGCGGCTCAGCGCGCCCACATTGCTCATTTATCCTTCTTCGCCGGCGGCGTGGCCGGCGGCGCGGGAAGGATCGTGAAGCCGAGCTTGCTCTTGCCGTCCTTCTCGAACAGCACCATCACCCGGCCGTCCGGCAGCACGGTCACGTCGCTGTAGCCGCTCCCCCCTTCGTAATACTCCAGCTTCCAGGGCCAGGTCTTTCCGTCGTCGTAGCTGCCGCGAAGCGTTCCCTGAGCACGTGCGGTGGCGAGCCCCGGACCGGAGTAGAGAATCAGGCCCGGCTGGCCGTCCTTCGGCCACGAATACCGCACCACCGCGCCCTGGCAGCAATTGGGCAGGTCGTCGGCGTACCGCATCTTCGTCGTGTCCGTCGAGCCGCCCTCGGCCAGAACGGTGATGCCGCGGTTCTTGTTCACGGTGCGAGCGTTGAAGAGCAGCGACCCGTCGCAGAGCTCCACCCCCCGGGCCTCCACCAGGAGCACGCCAGCCTTGCAGATGCCTCCGACCTTCCCCGGCTTGCCGTGGGCGTCGCGGTAGGCGACGCCCGGCGCGGTCGTGCCGGCGGCACCGTAGTTGATCGGCGCCACCAGGCGGCCGGCGTACTTGCCTCGCTCGAGGACGATCCCCGCGCCCGGGCCCGGCAGCGTCGGATCCGTCCCCGCCGGCCCCGTCGCACGGAGGCCGATGTCCGTCGGCTCGCTCCAGGTCTTGCCGTCGTCGTCGCTGTAGGAGACGAAATGATTGACCGGCATGGCACCCCCCGGTGCGAACCGGCCCATCATGACCCAGATCCGCCCGGTCTTCGGGTCCACGATCGGGCACGGGTTGTTCACCGAGCGCTCCTTGGAGTCCCAGATCACGATCTCCGGGCCCCAGGTCTTGCCGCCATCCTCGCTGCGCTTCACCACCGCGTCGATGTCGCCGATGTCGCCCCCGCCCGTGCGTCGCGCCTCGGCGAAGGCCAGGATCGTGCCCTTGGTCGAGACCGCCAGGGCCGGAATGCGATACCGACACGCCTTGCCGTACTCCGCCTTGTCGCGCGCGCCGGAGCCCTTGTAGATCTCCTCGATGGGGGCGGCGCGCTTGAAATCGGTCGTCAGCTTGTCACTGAACTTCTCCGCGGTCAGCTTGATGCTCTTGATCTTCGGCGTGATTCGCAAGGCATCGAACCACATGAAGAGGTTGGTGTCCGGATC
>JAUWKK010000288.1 GCA_030614245.1 Planctomycetota bacterium
ACAGGGCCATTAAAGACTACGACAAGGCCATACAGCTCAAGCCCGACTACCCCCATGCCTACAACAACCGAGGCGTCGCCCATAGCGAGAAGGGCCAGCCCAGCCGGGCGATTGAAGACTACAACACCGCCATACAGCTCACACCAAACACCGCCGAAGCCTACTTCGGCCGCGGCAACGCGTACCACGAGAAGGGCCAGCACGACCGGGCCATTCAGGACTTTGACAAGGCCATCGAGCTCAATCCCGACTACGCCGAAGCCTACAACAACCGCGGCTTCGCGTACGCCTACATGGGCCAACTCGATCGGGCCATCCAGGACTACGACAAGGCCATCCAGCTCAAGCCGGATCTCGCCGGAGCCTACTACGGCCGGGCCCTCGCTTACTTCTTAAAACGCGATTACGAAAAGGCCTCGGCCGACGTGAAGATGTGCCGGAAGCTGGGGGGCAAGATTACCCCGGCCTTCCTGGAGGAGCTCAAGAAGGCCTCCGGCCGGAAGGAGTGAGAGACCTTCTCTTCCGCTGCACCACCCCTTTCACCATGCTCTTTTCCCGGCGCCTCGCCCCGCCCCCCCCTCATTTCTTCTTCATCACCTGGTCGCAGATGTTGAGCGTCCAGACGGCGTAGCTGGTGACGAGGGCCTTGTCGCCTTCATACCAGCGGTCCTGGGGGTTGCTCCACGAGCCGTCCTCGGCCTGGAGCGATACGATCCTGGCGGAGAGTTCCTCGGCCCACTTGTGCTTGACGCCGTCGGGTGTCTCGATGATCGGCTCGCCGTATGCCTGCAAGGCGCGGGCCATTGTGAAGTAATAGTAGTATAGCCCCTGCTGGCCCATGTTGGTGTTCTCGGCGACGGTGTAGTTCTCCCGCAGCCACTTGTATGCCGCCTGCACGCGCGGGTCTTTCTTGTCGATGCTGCAGAAGATGTAGCTCTTGAGCAGCGCGTACGTCATCGAGCCGTAACCCTTGTATATCTTCTTGCCGTTGGGGAGCGTGACGGTCTCGGCCTTGGTGGCGACCGGCGAATAGACGGCGCTGCCGTCGTCGGCGAAGCCTTCCTTCATGTCGTTGGTTTCGGTGCGATGCTGGCAGCGCTGGAGGAACTGCACGGTCCGCTTGTAGGTCTCGCTGTCGCCCGGCAGGCCGGATTCTTTCAGTGCGGAGAGCACGAACTGCGTATTCGAGAGGTCCGGCTTGGCCTTTGCGGTGTCGGTCGGCTTGCCGTATCGCCAGCCGCCGTACTCGGAGTCTTCGGGCTTGAAGCCGCTCTTCTCGTAGTGCTGCGAGTTGATCATATAGCTGCGCGCGCCGCCGATCAGGTCCCTGTACTGGTCGGGATCGATCCGCAGCAGGGCCATCGTCGCCAGCGAGGTGTGGTAGTGCTCGTAGCCCTGCAGCTTGTTGTGGATGGAGCCGTCGGTCTGGACGTGTTTCTTGATGTATACGACGGCCTTAGCGAGAGCTTTCTTCTGTTCGGGCGAGAGCCGCCGGGGCGACGACTTTATCGCTATGCCGGCGAGGCTCGTTATCCCGACAGAAGCGTATTTCTCGCCGCCGAATGAGCCGTCGGCGTTCTGGTTCTTGACGAGGAACTCTACGCCCTTCTTCGCGGCATCGCGCGGGCCGGCGGCGGGGTCTTTGGCTGCCTTGTCGCCCTGCGGGCTTCCGCAGCCCGCGATTATCAGAGCCATTAAGACTATAGCTGCGCTGAGCTTATGCATTGCATTTCCTCCTTGTCCACGTTGACGCGGCTCCTATAGCTGCCGCGATTGCTATATACACGAACGACATTCCCGCCCAGTTCGGATACCGAAACGGATAATACGGCCCGATCACGCAGTAGTCGTACATCCGGCCGCCCCGTCCCCTCATGAAGTCATGCTTGTACACCGAGCCGGTTACAATTACAAGCGGATTTACTCGCAGCGTAGCCGCCACGAGGGAGTTTCGCACTGCCGACGTGCGCGGCAACTCAATCAACGGATTGCAGTAGAAAGTCGTGCAAAGCATTGCCAAGCCTATTGTTACGGCAATGAGCTGCGTCCGCCACCGCTGCCGGGGGCCTGCGATGCGCGTCAGGGCTATCAGCAAGGCTCCGAAGGAAAAGACGACCACCTGCGCCTTCAAGGGCGCCGCGATCAGCGCATCTCCCATGATGAGCGCCGAGCCGATAGCGATGATTGTGGAGCCGAGCTGGAACAGCCCCAGCCGCGCCAGCGCCCCGCGCAGGTTCGCGCTCCCAGCCGCCCAGAATGGCCCGGCTACCGCCACAACCGCGCACTCCAGCACTATCACCAGCAGGCTGAATGACGTTCCCGGCGCAGGCATACGCTCGGACAGATACGGCCCGACAGCCGCAGCAGTTATCAATCCGACAGCCGGATATGCCAGTACATAGCCGATGATCTGCCGCGCATTGCGTTTCACTCTAAACCCTTACTATTCAAGCACTTTACGGCTAAGATGCGCCGCATTCACTCGGTCGCTTCGGAGAAATACCGCCGCACGAGTTCGCGATGCCGCTTGGGAACTCTGCCGGCGGCTACGGCGTCTTCCGCGCGGGCCTGCGCGTCGGGCAGCTTGATCCAGAAGGCCGGATCAACGCCAAGAGGAGCCTCGCCGGGCTTGAGCGTGCCCTCGCCGGGCGCTGCGCCGCCGAGCGCCGCATTACTGGCGCCCGCAACTGCGTTATCGATACGCTCCTTGGCCTGAACCAGGTCGCGCTCGAGTTTCTCGAGCTGCTTCAGCCGCACCTCGGCGGCTACGGCGAGCATTATCTTCTCGATAGCAGCCGCTGCGCGTTCGGCGTCGTTGCGTTCGAGAGCGTCTATGGCCTCCAGCAGCGCCCGCCTGACATCGGGGTCATCCGCCCGTTCGAGGGCGTCTTTCAGTGCCTCGTGCAGTGCATCCCGCTGTGCGGAAGTCAGGTGCTTGCGGGCGATCTGGCGGGCATGATCCGCAATGGCTTGCTCGTCGCCGGCCTCGATAGCCTCGCGTGCTTCGGGCAGAGCGGCGAGGTCGATGACATTCGATAAAGCCTTTAGCTGTGCGGTTTTACGTTCGAGCATTCCGAGGGCTGCGGCCATTTGTTTTGCAGCTTCGGCGGGCGTGCCGGCGCTGGCGCTGGGCTTCCTGATCCTGTCGAGGGTTTCGGCTGCTCGTGACGGTGCCCCGGCCTGGGCTTGGGCGATTGCGGCGACGATCCCCTGGATTTCGTTGCGGGCAACCGCTGCGCCATCTCGTCGCTCGGGCCGGGCGGCGGGGATGCCGACGAGCGCCGCGGCGAGGAGTGCAAGGGCGAAGACGGCGGGCACTTCTCGCGGCAGGGCGACCGGGCAGTCGCGCTGAAGATCGATCCGATCCAAGTGCGCAGCGGCATCGCGAATGACTTCCGCAGCCGGTGCGTCGCTCCGATGCAGGCAGAGAGCGGCGGTTGAGAGCCGCTCGTGGAGGCCTTGTGCATTGTCGAGATGCATAGCGGCACGCAGGGAATCCGCCCGCCGTGCCATTCCGACGAAGATTCCAGCTATTGCAGCGGCGGCAACGATGCCGCAGGCCACCCATCCGGCATGCGGCAGCGGCCAAAGCCTGGCCCAGCCCAGCACGAGGCACGCTAAAACCGCGCCGACGAGCAGCGCCCGAGAAAGGCTTTGCAGCAGCGTCGTCCGCCACAGCCGAGCCGCAGCCGACGACAGTAGGCGCTCCAATGTCCTGACCGGTTCCATCCGATCTGTCTCCATCCGGAGTTCCCCTGATAAAGAACGATCCTCGAAGCACTTGGGTTCACATTGTAGCCCATGGCCGGGGTGCGAATCAATTCAGTTCAGTCGCGGGTGAGCCGGTTGCGATGTTCGCAGGCGGATGGAGTGGAACCCCGCCATAGGCGGGCAGGCACCCGATGAACGCAGATGTGGAACCACAGATGAACACAGATGAACACAGATAAGATGGAATAGCGGCAGGGTAGACACGTGAAGCAGAGCTTGGACGTGGATGAGGCACGCCTGCCCGCCACAGGAGGGGCCAAGCGAGGGCGGTTGACCGTGGCACTCTGCGCTGGCACCCAGCCCCGTAGGGGCGAAATAGAATAGCCCACGGCAACGCCGTGGGAAAGGTTGACGAGTGAAATCCCAGCCCCAACGGGGCGGAGTAGTGCCGGGTATCGG
>JAUWKK010000128.1 GCA_030614245.1 Planctomycetota bacterium
CCGGATAGCCTCGCGGATGTTGGCCAGGTTCGCCCTGCATTGCAGGGCAGCTTGCGTCTCGGCGGCCCGCTCGTCATCTTCGCTCGGCAGGCATTCCCTCTCGGGGTCCGCGCCGAAGTCCGGCATCGGCTCTCGCCATGGCTTTATCGCGTCGGGACTGCCCCCCGAAGTGATCAGGAGCAGCAGCCAGATGCCGGCGCCAACGGCGAACGGTGCGACGATCAGGCCGATCCACGCCATCGGTGCGGCCCTGCCGGACGCCATCGACCGGCTCAACGCTATCACGCACAGAACCACACCGACCAGCGCACAAGCGATACCCAGCCCGGGCACCACTCCAAGCAGCACGAGCACAAGCCCCGCAAGGGCAAAGCCGCCGGATTCCCGCCGCACTCCCGGCGGCCTCCGAGAATCGTGCGTCCTCTGGTAATATGTCCGTTCGCCTTCCAATCCCGAATCCATAGCATCACCGACAAAGAAGACGCCATCTCACCGACGGCATGCACCCGATTTCAACAGCGCCACCCTATCATACTGTTGAAGAACACGGCTTGCAAGCCATGTCACGCAGAGTTCGGCTCGGCTCAACGGCGCAGCAACCCGGGGATTTTGCACTGAAAGTGTCCGCGAAGAGGCCGATAAAACATGTAGACGGTGCGGGATCGGTACGCACCGAGTTCTATGTTTCCCAAGCAGTTTCACAGTGAAGGTACTAATCGCCGGGGACGATCCCGTATCCCGGCGCATACTTGAAAAGTGCGTGAGGAGCTGGGGCTATGATTTGCTGCTGGCCGAAGACGGCCTGCAAGCGTGGGAGATCATCCAGGCCACGCCCGACATCGGGATATCTATTATAGATTGGATAATGCCCGGCCTCGACGGGACGGAGCTATGCCGAAGGATAAGGTCGCTGAGTGCCCGGCGCTACACGTATATTACAATGTTGACTGTCAACGCTCAGCGTGAAGACCTCCTGGCCGGTCTCGCTGCCGGTGCCGATGATTATCTGACCAAGCCCTTCGATCATGACGAATTGCGCCTGCGCCTTGTGAACGGCGAGCGAATCGTCCGCCTCGAAAGTTCGCTCGCCGCGAAAATCGAAGAACTGGAGCACGCCCTCAACCACGTTGACCGCCTGCAAGGAATGTTGCCCATCTGTATGGACTGCAAGAAGGTCCGAGACGACGACGATTACTGGCAACAGATCGATCAATATCTGATAGAAAACATCGGTGCCGACATCACTCACAGCCTGTGCCCGGAATGCCTGGCCAAGCGCTGTGCCGCCATGGATGAGGAGGATGAAAGGCAGGACAGCATCGGCGTGCAGAATGAAACGGCCGAGGTCTGATCATCGGCGCCTGCCCGCCTGAGGCATGTGCGCAGGGCCCGGCTGTGTCCCTTCCGGCAGCCGATCAGTGTCCAAAGTGCATTTCCCATTTTTTCGGGTATGTTTCAACTTTGATGAGGTCGTACAGCAGGCTGGGAACCTTGCCGCCATTGTCGGGGGTCCCCTCGTCCAGATGCCAGAAGCACCGCACGACAGGAACCTTGTCTTTGTATATCCTGACATCATCCTGGGCGATCTCAGACCACAGCGGCGCCCTGCGGTTGTCCGCCTCGGACGGGTAATGATTGAATCGGTAGAAATAGCTGCACGGGATCGTGTCCTTTGACTTTCTGGGGTCCTGGCTGGGCCCGTCGAGGTCTGCGTATCCCAGCTCATCGCGCCAGCCCGGGTCCTTCTTCAGCCAGCGTGGGAAGCAGCCTTCTGCACCTTTCGAGCGGTCCATCGGGCAGATGAACAGATTAGGCTCCCTGACGTACTTCGGGAATAACTGCGTAAGCCACTGGGGCATTTGATTGCCGTTCTCGTCGCGGTATTGCTGAATGCAAATGCCAAGCTGTGCAATCTGTTTCTGGCAGGAGAGCAGCTTCGATTTCGCATTGAGGGACGCCCAGATATTACCGACGAAGAACGCGACACTTATCACGATGATCGCGAAGACGACATATCTGAATATTGACGCGTAACGGGACTGGAAATCAAATGGTTCGCCCATTTCTGCGCTCCCATCGGTACACTGGCGCGTTCAGCTACTATTTTCGGCCTGTTCGACGCGCTGGTTGATCTCCTCCCGCAGGGCCTGTACCTGGCCGGCAGCAGCATCGGCGGCCTGCTCGACGGGCACCGAGCGGCGCTCGCCCCGGCCGCGGACCCTCAACTCCACTTCGCCATTCTTCAGGCCGCGCCTGCCCACGATAACCTGCACCGGAATGCCTACAAGGTCGGCGTCCTTGAACTTGCCACCGGGTGAGGCCTTCCGGGCGTCGAGCAGCACGTCAAACGACCCGCCGAGCTTCCCGTATAGTTCTTCAGCGGCCTGCATCACATCCTCGTCGTTGGAGTTGAGGGCGAGAATCTCGATCTCATACGGAGCGATGGTGATCGGCCAGATGATGCCGTCCTCGTCATGCGAGCATTCGATAGCCGATGCTATGATGCGGTTGATGCCGATCCCATAGCATCCCATCACTATCGTGCGGGCGTGGCCATGTTCATCGAGGTACGTTGCCCCCATTGCCTCGCTGTACTTCGTTCCAAGTTTGAATACATGACCGATCTCGATGCCGGGACGCAGCCTCAGCGTGCCGGCACAGCGGGGGCAGCCGTCGCCCTCGACCGCGTAACGAGCGCCGATCCATTCGGTCACCTCGAAGTCGCGCCCGTGATTCACTCCCACGATGTGCGTGTCCGCCTTGTTGGCACCGACTATGCAGTCGTTAACCGATGCAACATCGTGATCGGCGTATATGGGAATTTTCAGCCCGACGGGGCCCGCGAAGCCGACGGGCGCGCCGGTGACCTCCTGGATGGTCTCCGGATCGGCAAGCTCGAGCTCGCACTTGAGCGCCGAGGCCAGCTTGAGTTCATTTACATCGTGGTCGCCGCGAACTATCACCGCTATCGGCTTCCCGCCGGCGACGAAGATCAGTGTCTTGAGCAGTTCGCAGGGCTTCCTGTTGAGGAATCGGCTGACCTGCTCGATGGTGCTCATTCCCGGCGTTGCGACTTCTTCGGGTGTTGCCGAGGCGGGTCCGGCTTGAGCTAACACGCGCGGCTCGCCTTTCTCGAGATTGGCGCCGTAGCCGCAGGTGTCGCACGTGACGAGTTGATCTTCGCCGGCGTCGCAGGGCACCATGAACTCGTGAGAAGCGCTCCCGCCCATAGGCCCGGTATCAGCCTCGACCGGCACATAAGGCAGCCCTGCTCGGGCGAAGATGCGGCAGTATGCGTTGTACATCGCATTGTAGCTGTTGTCCAGCGAATCGACATCGGCATCGAGGCTGTAGGCGTCCTTCATTATGAATTCGCATGTGCGGAGAATACCGAAACGCGGCCGAGGCTCGTCGCGCATCTTCGTCTGTATCTGATAGAACGTGACCGGCAGTTGGCGATAGCTGCTTATCTCCGTTGCGGCGAGGTCGGTCAGGACTTCCTCGTGCGTGGGGCCGAGGACGAATTCGCGGCCGTGGCGATCCTTCAGCTTCATCAGCACGTCGCCGAAGTCTTCATAACGGCCGGTCTTGTGCCACAGTTCGGACGGATGCAGTGTGGGCATGATGATCTCGAGCGCACCGGCACGGTCCATTTCTGTCCGGACGATGTCGATCACCTTCAGCAGCGCGCGGCGCCCCAGCGGCAGGTATGTATATGCACCCGAGAAAAGCTTCCGAATCAGCCCGGCCCGCAGCATGAGGCGATGGCTGACTACCTCCGCCTCGGAGGGGTCTTCCTTCAATGTTGGGATGAACGTCTCAGACCAACGCATTGTTGTTTGATGTCTCCTTACCGGTATTGTTGTCGATGAGCTGACGGCATAGCCATACCGCCAGCAGCGGTTCGCCGAGTAGCACGCTCCCGGCGTCAGTGATTTCCGTCTCGACGGGGATCAGCAGCTTCAGTTGAAGAGCTTGATGGCAAGCTTTGCGATTCGCTCGCCGAGCGCCAGGCATTGCTTCTTGACGCGTGCGTCGGGCGGCCCGACGGATACCGGGCCGTAATGGTCGCCCACGGACGACCCTTCGATGATCATGCCGTGAATGAGCATCGAATGGATAATGCTCAGGATCGTCGTCTCGTTGCCGCCGCCGATATTGGCCGAAGAGGCGAAGGCACCGCCGACTTTGCCGCTGAGCTTGCCATGCACGGCTACGCTTTCGTCGAAAAGCTTGCGTATCGGCGCTGCCGCCTGGCCGTAGTACGTCGGAGAACCGATCACTATGGCGTCGTAATCGAGCAGTGCTTCGACTGTAACCTTGCCCACGGGCTTCAGATCAACATCAACGCCGCCTGCACGCGCCCCTTCGGCCACCAGGTCGGCCATCGCCTTGGTATTGCCGCCCCGCGAATGATATCCTACAAGGATCTTTGCCATCGGTTAGCTCCTGACGAACACGAAAGATCGGAACCTGCCTTCAAATCGAGGAGTATTCTAACGGGCCATAGACTGAATGTAAAGAGCCGACCATTGTGCGGGGAACTATCGCCGACGGTCCCGTCTCGGAATATCGCGCGGCACAAAAGAAGCCGCCACTCAGGTGAAGCGGCGGCGGTTTCGCCTATTGAGCTTCCGTGCAGGACTACCTGCCTGTCCAGCCATAGCAGGTGGAGACAAGGCCTGGGCACGCCGGGCCCTTACAGCTCTTCCAGATACTCAGCGACAGCTTCATCGGAGGCGACAGAATCACTGCCGGCTGTATTGGCCGACCTGGACGACAACAGGATGTTGCGACCGTTACAGGCCGGGCAGATGCGGTTCCAGGGGCCCTCCGACAGGAATTTCTTGTCGCAAACCAGGCACACCCGCAGGCTGATCTTCGTGCTCCGCTTGCGAAGTATCGCGCTGTATCGCGCGAGGTCTTCATCAACCGGGCTGCGTCGATTGACTATCTTGCCGCACTCGGTGGAGCAGTATTTTCTCCGGCCGGGTGGAACCTCGTTTGTGCATCCAGAGCGCTGGCAGATCATGAGCCGGCCTCCTCACCTGCGGTGCAACGGGTCGAGACGCCGAAAGCGACCTTGCCCCTGCTCGCGAGGCAGCAAATTGCAAGGCCCGTTGCATCGAACACAGTTTTTATTATCGTCATGGCCCTGTTTTTTCTTAAAGGTAAAACCTCGTAAGTCTCCCAAAAATCAGCGGCAAGGGTGCTTCGCCAATGCGTAAAGCAGAAGGGATGCTATGTGATGAGGCGCCTCGGGCGGCTTTCTCCGCGATGCGCACGATCCGATCACACGCGCCTGAGATGCCACGCATCAACCGGCCGGCACGTTGAGGACAGGCCGTTCCGGTACCCTTTGGGGCGCATCCAGCGGAATCACCTTTGGACTGTGTTGCCCTGATCGTGTAGAATGCTCACCGAATGGAGGTCCGATTTGGGCGAAGCTAAGCGGAAATGCGCGGTCCGAATAGTGCGGACGCTGGTTGATGCTGGCTACAGTGCGGTCTTTGCAGGCGGCAGTGTGCGCGACATGCTGATGGGCGTCGAACCGGAGGACTACGATATAGCTACCTCGGCTCGCCCCGAGCAAGTCACCCGCCTGTTCGAGCACACGATCCCCCTCGGCGTCAGCTTCGGCGTTGTCGTCATCCTGCTGAATGGCTGCGCGTTCGAAGGCGCCACTTTCCGGAGTGAAGATGACTATGCAGACGGCCGGCATCCACGAAGGGTATCGTTCACCGACGCGCGGGGCGATGTCGATCGCCGCGACTTCACTATCAATGGCATGCTGTATGACCCGCTGGCCGAGCAAGTGATCGACTATGTGGGCGGACAGGATGATATCCGCCGGCAGATAGTCCGCTGCATCGGCGACCCGAAAACGCGGTTCAGCGAAGACAGCCTCCGAATGCTCAGGGCGATTCGTTTCACGGCCCGATTCGGCTACACAATCGACCCTCCCACGGCGGATGCAATCAAGAATGCGGCAGGCAGCATCGGGCGCGTCAGCGCCGAACGCATCGGCCAGGAACTGTGCAAGATGCTCACTGGCCGGTCGCCGCACAAGGCGATTGAATGGATGAACCGGACTGGGCTGCTCGAGCGGATTCTGCCCGAAGTCGCCGCCATGCAAGGTGTTGCGCAGCCCCCCCAGTTCCACCCCGAGGGAGCCGTGGATATCCATACGCTTCGCATACTCGAACTGATGGACGCCGAACGAGAAGAGCATCCACCGACGTGTGTGTTCGCAATGGCCGCGCTATTGCACGACGTCGGCAAGCCTCCGACCTTCGAACGTGCGGATCGCATTCGATTCAATTGCCATGCACAGGTTGGCAGCGAGATTGCACAGTCAATCTGCCGCAGGCTCAAGATGTCCCGCGATGACGTCCGTTCGATATCCGAACTGGTGGCTAAGCATATGCGGCTGAGCGACGCGCCGAAGATGCGCCAGACCCATCTGACGCAGTTGCTGAGACAGGATGACTTCGCCGATCATCTCCAGCTCTACCGGCTCGATTGCCTTGGAAGCCACGGCGATCTGACCTGCTGGCGATTCTGTGTTCGGAAGCTGGATGAACTCGCATCCGAACCGCAGCCGCCTCCGCCGCTGCTCAACGGCCACGATCTGATAGAGATGGGATACCGTCCGGGCCCGATCTTCGGCAAGATCCTTGCTGCCGTCGAAGAAGCCCAACTCGATGAACTGATCTCGACCCGCGCCGAAGCCCGCCGACTAGTGCGGCAGCATTTTCCCGATGTCAATCGACCTTCCGGCTCCGCCGACGGCGACTGACCGCCGCCTCGCATCTGGGGTGCAGAGTAAGCTTCACTACGGGGAGTCCGCAGCAACGCTGATGGCCGCGCTCGACAGGGATCGCACCGGGGCATGTGTTTAAGCGGATGTTCCAGCCCACGTTTGCTGTAACCGTATGAGTACCATGCTGTTATGCGGAATATGGGCTCGAATGTGCAGCCGGAAGGTATTCCGATTATTTTTGTTCTATCCTTGACCCATCTTCCACAGCACGATTCTGTAAGTTCAGCAATATCCACCGTTTACAAGAACCGGAAAACGCGTAGTGCCACACTTTTTCCTGTGATAAGCCACCAGATTCGAGCCCGTCAGCACTGGCGCAGCACCGGCGGCAGCGCCACTCCGCAAGCCTTGAAGACCCTCGCCGCTGCCGGTTTTGTCTCGGTCCGGACGATGTATCTCTTGCCGTTGACGTCGATCTCGGTCTCGGCCAGGTTGTCCAAATCTCGAACGACATCGGCCCATTGCAGAGGCGGCTCATCGGCATCGGTCCGCTTTTGTTCCAGCCGATCTTGCAGCTCTTTGCGCAGTATGAGCGCGAGGAACGAACACCAGACGTGTCCGCGAATCGGGTCGTCGCATTTGTGGTAAATCGGCCGCGTCTGGAGCAGCGATTTCATCGAGCGGAAGATCGACTCGACCATCCAAAGCTGCTTGTATTTGAG
>JAUWKK010000379.1 GCA_030614245.1 Planctomycetota bacterium
AGAAGTTGAAAGAATTGCACCAATTCCGATACCACGGGCCACCGATATCTGATATCTTGACGGGCTGTACTCTGAGCTGTAAGCCCGCCGGCATGCCGGATACTTCTCGTGGTTTGCCACCCGACAGGCTGATTATTATGAATTGATACAGCCTTGCGAGGGCTGCGCACTACTTCATCCAATCGCTGTCACGAGCTGTTTTCTACGCTCATCAGGCCTGACGCTGCCATTTTAGCAGTATCTCACATCCCATGTAAACATGCCGGAGCCCCGTTACGCGGGGTATCTCACCTGACCCGCTGAGAGTGTGGCAGGTGACGATCCAGCGCACGCCGATCGTGACCCGGAGATCATGCTCGCCTGCCTACGGCATGGCCGGTCGCTCGGCATAACATAGATAGCGAGGTGAGGCCAATGTTAGATGCTATCAACGCCCACCTGGGTGCCTTCATCGGCCTGTTTGTCGCACTAATGATACTCGGCGGCATCATTGTGATGATGGCAGCGGCCGTGTTACGCAACTCACGCAGGCGCGAGGCGGCCGATTTCCTGCTCCAGGCACAGAAGGAAGTAGATCGCCTCAAGAAAGAGGCCGACCTGACGATCAAGGATCAGCGTCTGAAAGCACGCGATGAATTTGAACGAGAAACCGCCGAGACCCGAAAGGAACTGAAACGGCTCGAACGCAGACTAACTAAGCGTGAAGATTCCATCGACCGCAAATCCGACCTGATAGGCAAGAAGGAGAAACTCCTCGAAGGCGATCAGCGCGAGCTTGCCCACCGCGAGAATAAACTCAAGGAACTTCAGGCCGAGCTCGCCGGAATGATGGAGGAAGAACGCCATAAGCTCAATGAAGTGAGCGGTTTAACGTCCGAACAGGCCGCCGAGATGCTATTGCAGCGTCTCGAAACGCAGATGCAGCACGAATGTGACAACATGATCAGCCGCTACGTGGCGAAGGCCCATGAGGAAGGCGACAAACGAGCCAGGGAGATCGTAGCGACCGCCGTCCAGCGTTGCGCCGTAGACCATTCGTCCGACCTTGTCGTCTCGACGGTCGATCTGCCCAGCGACGACATCAAGGGCCGTATCATCGGCCGCGAGGGCCGCAACATCCGCGCCTTCGAGAAGGCCACCGGCATCGACGTCATCGTCGACGATACCCCCGGAGTGATCGTCGTGTCGGGCTTCGACAGTGTCCGCCGCGAGATTGCGAGACGCGCAATGGAAAAGCTCATCCAGGACGGCCGCATCCATCCCGCGCGCATCGAGGAAGTCGTCAGCAAGGCCAGGGCGGACGTCGAACGTACCATCGAAAAGACCGGCAAGCGGACCAGCCTCGAGGTTGACGTGCCGGGACTGCATCCCAAGGCACTGACCCTGCTCGGCAAGCTGAAATTCCGCACCAGCTATGGGCAGAGCGTGCTGAACCACTCGATAGAGGTGGCGCATCTCTCGTCGATGCTCGCCGGCGAGCTCGGGCTCGATCCGCGGATAGCCAAGCGGGCCGGGCTGCTGCACGATATAGGCAAGGCCGTCGACCATGAAGTCGAGGGCAACCACGCGGCCATAGGCGCGGACTTGGCCCGGCGATACGGCGAACGCCCCGAGGTCGTTAACGCTATCGCGGCCCACCACGAAGATGTAGAACCCGAATCGATGATTGCCATCGTGGTGCTCGTCGCCGATGCGATCTCGGCGGCACGGCCCGGCGCGAGACGCGAATCAATCGAGAAATACATCAAGCGGCTCGAACGGCTCGAAGATGTCGCAAAGTCTTTCCGGGGCGTCGACAAGGCTTTCGCCATCCAGGCCGGGCGAGAGGTGCGTGTCATAGTCAGGCCGAACGAGATCCCCGATAACGCGGCACCGAGACTCTGCCGGCAGATCGCCGACGAAATCGAACGCGAGCTCACCTATCCGGGCGAGATCACCGTCACGCTCATCCGCGAGACCCGCGCCGTGGAACGCGCACGCTGACGGGCAAATGACAGACACCGTGAATGCACGCAGATGACGGATTTGGCTCCGCAATTGTCCGCGTGCATTCGCGGGTCTTGTAATATCGAGCTGCGACGTGCAAGTTAAGATACTCTTCATCGGCGATATTGTGGGCGACCCGGGAATGCGGGCGGTGCGCAGCCTATTGCCCCATATCAGTTACGAGCAGGAAATTGACTTCGTTATCTCGAACGGCGAGAACGCCTACAACGGCTCGGGCCTGACGCCCGATCTGGCCGAGCAGCTTCTCTCGTACGGCGTGAATGCGATCACGCTGGGCGATCACTGCTGGCGCCGCGCCGAAATAGCGAAACTGATGAAGAAGCGGCAGGACATCCTCCGCCCGGCCAATTATCCCGACGAAGGCGCCGGCATCGGCCACACGGTCATCCGGCTCGACAGCCTGCCGCCGATAGCCGTGATCGACTTAGTCGGACGCGTCTTCATGCACCCCGTCGATTGCCCGTTCCACGCAGCCGACGCGGCACTCGAGGCCATCGGAGACGCCGCGCGGATCATCATAGTCGACATGCACGCCGAGGCCACGAGCGAGAAGCAGGCGATGGGCCGCTATCTCGACGGCAAAGTCAGCGCCGTGATCGGCACGCACACGCACGTGCCCACCGCCGATGAACGCATACTGCCCGGCGGCACCGCGTTCATCTGCGATGTCGGAATGACGGGGCCCCACGAGTCCATCATCGGACGCAGGATTGAGCCGGTCATCAGGAAACTCACCACAGAGATGCCGGCACCGTTCAACGTCGCAGCGGGCGACATACGCCTTAACGGCGCTATACTCACCGTCGATTCCGAAACCGGACTCGCCGGCAGCATTCAACGACTGGCAGTGGAGCTGGAAAGCTGAGATTCGGCCGTCAGTGGCATCGAGTATGACCCCAACTAATGGTGTATCTTATGCGCCGCGAATGTGAGCGTCAGTGTCAGGTACGCTCTGGCGAGGCCCCGTATCTTCGCT
>JAUWKK010000102.1 GCA_030614245.1 Planctomycetota bacterium
CGCGTTTTCGACATCACCAAGCCACCGCCCGCGCGGCAACTGGAGAAGCTGCCCCACGGCTGGGGCATCGCCGCCGATGACATCGCCGCCGGCCTGTATGCTAATATCGTCGCACAGATAGTCTTGCGGTTCTGGCTGCTTCGTTAATCTCTGCTCGGTCTCGCCGACCACCACAGCCAGTGGCCGGTATTCAGTCGAGAGCGGCAAAAGTTTTCACGCCCCATTCGGCCTCGGCCTGGTCGCGGACTTCCGCTCGCCGGGCCATGACTCCGTAGAGGTTCAGCCCCTCCGCGATGCTGATGGGATACGAATGGAAGTAGTTGCCGGCCAGGCCATAGCCGACGACGGCAACGTTGACTTTGTCAGCCATTATTCGGTTTCTTGAGTAACCCTGCACGACGACGGAGGCATCCTGGGGGAGCTATTTCCGCAATGGGCGAGGGAGGGGGAGCGGGCAGGTCTTGCCGGTCTCTGCGGCGACCAGCCCGGCTTCGAGTATTTCCTGCGCGTCGCGCGATATCTGCGGGCAGACGAAGCCGTCCATCTCGATGTCCTCGCGGATGACTCTCACGAAGTAGTCCGCTGGATTCGAGCGCCAGACGGGCAGCCTCGGCACCTTGATCTGCCTGCCGCCCGGGTTCTTTCGGTCGAAGAGATGCAGGCGCTTATCGTTCGTGACGAGCGACCCTTCCGTCCCGCTGACGATGATCGAATATGGAAATCCGCCCACTTGGGTCCACGATGCCTCGAGGATGCTGATCGCAGTGGGATATTTCAGCAGAAGGAGCGCGTTGTCGTCGACGCGTATGTAATCCTTGACGAGCGTGCCCTTCATCCCGGTGACGGCCTTTGGCTTGCCTTGCAGATATTGGCAGAGGACGGCACCGTAGCAGCAGAAGTCCATCAGCGCGCCGGCTCCGTTCAGGCGCGGGCTGTATAGCCAATCGTAGAAGTATGGCGAGCAGCCGATTTCCTTCGGGCCTTCGTGCGCAAGGTGCTGGCGAACCTGGTAGACTTCGCCGACCGCCCCGTTCTTCACGAGTTCCACCAGGTGAGCGACGACGGGCGACCAGAAGGTGGGCCAGTTGATCATGAGGTGGACCTTTGCCTTGCGGCATGCCTTGAGCATTTTATCAGCATCGTCGAGTTTCGATGCCATCGGCTTCTCACTGATGACGTGGATACCACGCCCCGCGCACGCGTCGACGACGTTTGCGGTGGCGGCGTTCGTCGTGCAGATCATTGCGATATCAGGCTCGGCCGCATCGAGCATCTTCCTGTAATCGCTGAATACCTTGACCTCGGGATGCTCCTTGGCGAACTTCTCGATCAGTGGCTTGTTCGGGTCGCTGGCCGCCACGATCTCGGTGGCCCGGCACTTGGCAAAACGCGCGACGTTGCCCCACACATGACCATGCACGAGCCCGGCGACAGCCACTTTCAGCTTCTTGGCCATATTAGACCCCCTACGATTATGAGCACAACTACATAGCGCGACAGAGCCTCGCCCAGCGCACAATAATAATGCCCGCGCCGGCGGTAGTCAAGATAATTCGCTCGTCGAGTTTATCCTTTGGGCCGCCGAGCGACGATGATTTCTGGCGCGCCGCCATCATTCCGAATGGAATTCGGCCGGTATTTTCCTTGAAAGACCATACAGCCGGTGATAACCTTTGCCCATTGGCGGAGCGTGTGGAGCAGCCTTTCCAGGCCTGCCCGCCTCAGGAGGGCTGCTCATGACTTGGCAGGCTGAAAGCCTGCCCCACATGCGGCGAATGGAGAAGACCGTGAACCTGATAAAGCGTTTCTTCAGGCTGGACGAACTGGGCTCGAACGTGGCAACGGAAGCTCGAGCGGGCCTGGCGACGTTCATGACGATGGCCTATATCATCTTCGTGCAGCCGGTCATCCTGTCGAAGGCCGGGATGGATGCCGGGTCGGTGATGGTGGCGACGTGCGTCGCATCGGCCATTGCCACGCTTACGATGGGCCTGCTGGCGAACTACCCCGTCGCGCTCGCGCCCGGTATGGGCACGAACGCCTTCTTCGCATTCATCGTCTGCGGGACGATGGGTGTCGATTGGCAGGTCGCCCTCGGTGCCGTCTTCATCTCAGGGCTGCTGTTGCTGGTGCTCTCGCTGATCGGGATACGCGAGCAGATACTGAACTCGATTCCGCCGTCGCTCAAGAATGCTATCGCCGTGGGCATCGGCCTGCTGATTGCGATGGTGGGGTTCCAGTATGCGGGCATAATAGTAGATCACCCTACCGTGCTCGTCCGGATAGGCGACCTGACGCACCCGGCGGTGCTGGTCTCGCTTGCCGGGCTGGCGGTCACTCTCGTGCTCGTGGCACTCAACATCCGAGGCGCGGTTCTGATCGGGATCATCGGCACAACCGCCATGGGCCTGGTCGCCGGTGTCATACCCATGCCGGCAACCGACGGAAGCTGGATAAGCTCCATCGTGCGGTCTCCGCCGAGCATGGCTCCCACGTTCCTTCAGCTCGATGTCGTCGCGGCATTGAGGGAGGGGCTGTTCTTCATCATTTTCGTCTTTTTCATGCTGGACCTTTTCGACACGATCGGGACGCTCGTGGGGGTGTCGCAGCAGGCGGGGCTGATGAAGGACGGCAAGCTGCCTCGAGCGAAGGCCGCACTGACATCCGACGCCATCGGGACGATGCTCGGCGCGGCGCTGGGGACATCCACGGTCACCAGCTATGTCGAGAGCTCGGCCGGCGTGAGCGAAGGTGGCCGCTCGGGGCTTGCGAACGTCGTCACGGCTGCGCTCTTCCTGTTGGCACTCTTCTTTGCGCCGCTCGTGGCCCTCGTCGGGCGCGAGGTCGTCGTAGAGACCGGCGGCGGCAGACTGTTCCTGCATCCAGCTATTGCACCGGTCCTGATCATAATGGGCTCGACGATGATGCGGAACATCCGGTGGATCGACTGGGACGATGCGACGGAATGGCTGCCGGCGTTCCTGTGCCTGATCGTAATGCCCTTCACGCTGAGCATCACGGAGGGCATAGCCTTCGGGTTCATCTCATACGTTCTGCTGAAGCTCGCGACCGGCCGCTTTCGCGACGTGCACCCGCTGATGTATGTATTCAGCGCCGCATTTGTGTTCCGTTACGTGATAATGGCGGAGTATCTCGCAGGGGGGAAATGAAGACGCGTGTGCCATGCCGTAGGCAGGCGGGCAATATGCCTTCTGGAACAGAAGGGTGCCAGGGTCAACCGACTTGGCGCTCCACGTCCAAGCTGTGCTTGAACGTGCCACCCCGCCGCAAGCCGCCCACCAGCCGCAGGAAACGCTCGGGAAAGAGATGAAACCACAGATGAACGCGGATGAACGCAGATAAGATAGTCGGGCTGTTCAGATGGGCCGTCCGCATTCCCACGGCGTTGCCGTGGGCTGTTCTATTTCGCCCCGTTGGGGCTGGGTGCCACGGTCAACCGACTTGGCGCTCCACGTCCAAGCTGTGCTTGAACGTGCCACCCCGGGTGTTCCCCTGCCACGAGCGCCCGGAGCCGTCAATGGAATCGGCAGGCCACCCCGCAGAGGCCTTTTTGGCTACTTGTTCCGCTCCTTGATCTGGCTCAGCATGTTCATTGCGCCCCCGTAGAGCCTGTGGTCGGGCGTGACGTACCGCAGACATTCCGTGAGCTTCTCCTTGGCCAGCTTGTCGTTCTTGTTGAAGAACGCCTCGCGTCCGTCGTTATAAAGGCGACGTGCCATCGTCTGAAGCTGTTTGATCACGGTATCGCCGTAGCGCTTTTCAGGGCTCCACTTGCTGGCTATTCCTGCGAACTTTCTGGCGTCTTGGGGATGGCCGTCGTTGCCTGCCTGCATTGCTTTGTCGGTGTAGAATTTCGCCAGGAACATCGGGTTGTTCTTCAGTTTCTGGCTCGCGCTCTCAGCCTTGCGCCTGTAGAAGTTGTCCGGGCGGTCGGATAGCAGTTCGGTTAGCTTCTGGCAGATATCGAGTACATCGTTGTATTCCTGGCCGTCCAGAGCTGTCTTCAGGCCGGCGTTCAGCTTCATCGCGCTCCCGACGGTCTGAAGGAAGCCGGGCATTGCTCCGTCGGGTAGCTGCTTACTGACGAAGCTGATGGCCTCCTCGCCGTTGCCACTGTCGAAAAGCTCGTTGGCGTGCTTGGCCTTCTGCGAATGAATCACCGTGGCTAAGAGCGCATTGGCTTCCACGTGATAGACGCTTTTCTGCGGGATCTGCTCGAGCTTCGCCTTCGCTTGACCGTAGTTGCTCTGCTCATTCAGGTTGACGGCATCTTCGTATAGAGTCTTGTCGGCCATTCCCCGTCGGCATTCTTCGAGGGCATCATCGACGGGCTTGGTGTCGTCCACGTATATCCTGGCTTTGCCGTAGGCCTCGATGGCGGATTCCCACTCTCGGCTGCCCTTCAGTTGCGCGGCTTCGGCCATTGTTTTCTGCGCGCATTCGGTCTTGACTTCCTTGATGAAGTCGAGGCAGGAGGTGCGGACAGGGCCCTCTCTCAGGATGCGGAGGGCCTTGTATGCATCCTCGATCCTGCCTTCGGCGTGGAGCTTCCTGGCGTATTTGAGGATGCTTTCCTGCTGGCGCTGCCTCTTAATCCACTTGAGCTTGGCAACTGCATAGCTTTCGGCCTTCGCCGTGCGGAACCTGGCGTCGACTATGTCTTCGAGGTGGCCGTGAACGGTCGCCCAATCCAGGCCGCTCATGTCTTCGCCGGCCTTCTCGAAGAGGTCGGCTATCTCCTTGAAGATGCCCGCAACGCTCCTCTGGGGCAGTCTCTGGTGCATGTCGGCGAAGATTTTCTTGGCGCCCGCGAAGTCGTTCGCATCGAGGGCCTCGATGCCCTTGTCGACTGCCGCGTCATACTTCGCGCCGGGGAACTTATTCGTCTCGCCCGTGGGAGTGGTCGGCCCCGTCGGCAGGAATGCGAGCAGCAGAACGAGCGCCGTGAGCAAGGCGACCCCTGCCGTAACCATCTGCGTGACTCTCTTCTTCTTGCGATCGGTATAATAGCCGATCATGTCGGGCTGTCCGATTCCGGCTCCGCCCTTGGGCACGATCTCGACCTCGCGGTCGGTGGCGGCGTCGCGTATGAACCAGCGGCCGTCGCGCGTGACGAGCTGCGGGCCGACGTGGCGTTCCGGTTCATAGCGCGTCGGCACGAAGTCGCCGTCAACGGGCGTATCCGAGTCGCTGCCGATGCCCGCCCCGAAGGGCTGTCCGTCGGGCATTGCCGGGCCCTTGTCGGGTTCGCCGTCGGCAAGTGGTATCGGCTCGTCCTGGCTGGGAAACGGCTGTCCAGCGTCAGCAGCATCGAAGTGGACGCCGCCGGCCGCCTCAACTCCAGAGCCTGGCGGAGGCGCAGCGGCCCCTGTCGCATCGAAGAGCAGACTGACCCGGCCAATCGTGATCACGTCGTTGTGCTTCAGGTTTGCCACGGACACTCTCATCCCGTTGAGATAGGACCCGTTCGTCGTGCCGAGGTCGCGGATCGATACCAAGCCGTCACTATTTGTGATCTCGACATGCTCTTTCGAGATGGTAGATGCGGGGATGCTGATGTCGCAATCCGGGCTGCGCCCGATGATTGAAGCGCCCTCGGGGATCTCGTAGGATCTGCCGAACTCGTCGTCTTTAACAACAAGCCTCATTCTTTGTCTCCACGCGCCGCATCAGCGATTCCAGCTCTTGTATCTCAATTCATTTCGCCTGAGCCGGCTGAGTGCATAAGGCATCAGCAGTTCTGCTCGCTGGTGGCGGTTGTCATCCAGATCGGGGATCGCCTCTTTCATCTTCTGCAGGCAGCGCAAGGCTCCGTTCCAGTCACCCGCATCGACGCATCCCTTGTACTCATCCTTCTGCTCTTGATAATCCTTATCGACCGCCTTGCGCACCCTGATAACGCCCTGCCTCGAGCGATCGCGTATCGCCGGCGGCGGGTCCATATACTTCAGCAGGTCGTCGGCCTTCTCGAAGAGCTTCAGAGCGTACCACTTGTGATTGGCTTCCGCATCGACAGCCTGGTCGATCCACCCGCGGGCCAGCTCGATGCGCTCTTCGTCCGAGAGGTTCTGCTCCGGCTCCCTCTTGCGCTCCTTCGGGAAAACCGTGACTGTGATAACGCAGACGGTCTCGAGACCGCGCTTCATGGCGACTTCGGTGATGCCGGGGCTCATTCCCGTGACGGCGATGATCCACCATATCTCGTCAACTTCCGCCTGAACGACATTTTCATCTTCCACGATTGTCCGACCGTTGTGTCTGCGCGTTCCCCGGATGCTGCCCAGCCGCATTTCGTCAACTTCGAGTATGACGCTCCGCCTGGGCGGCTCCTCGGCCCTGCCGATCCTGAAATAGAAGAACACCCCGAGCGCAATGACAGCGGCGAGCGAGACGGCGTAGAGGATTAGCCCTCGGCGCCTGCGTGCTTCCTCGCGGCGAGCCGCTTCCTGCGGGCTGATGCCGGGCTCACCAGCGGCTATGCCGAAGAGGTCGTCGGCGGTCAGCGGCCGCACCTGCGCGGGGAGGTTCGACCAGTGGCCTCCGCCACGCGCGCCCGCCGCACCCGGGAGTTGGGCACCCTCGGCCTGGAGCTCGCACGGGACCTTGCCGAAGACTATCTGGCCGCCCAGCGGCACCACGGCCCGGTCGATCTTCTTGCCGTCAAAGACCGTGCCGTTCTGGCTGTTCAAGTCGATCACCAGGAAGCCGCCGTCGGTCAGTTCGATCCTCGCATGCTGCCGCGAGATCGAGCGGTCGTCGAGCACGATGTCATTGTCGGCCACGCGCCCCAGCGTGGTGACCGCGCCCGCGAGCGGGAACTCAACGCCCGCCAGCGGACCGCCGAGCACTCTCAGTCTTACTGCTGCATCCTGCATTCGAGGTTGGCCTCACGTTTCGGCGCTCTCGCGCGTTCCGCTCACTCCAGTTGAAGTTCGTCGCCTTCGCTGATATCCTCGCACAAGGTCCCGGCGGTCATTTCGACCACCTTCCTCGAGCCGCGTGCCGACGCAATCCGCCACGGCGCCAGGCCGCGGACAATCCGCACCACCCTGTCATCGCCATTGAGGAAGACTACGTCGAGCGCGAATTTCATGAAAAACATATGGATGCTGCTGCACGGTTCCAGGAGCAGTGCGCGACCGCTCGGCAGCGGCTCGCGGCCCATCAGGCCCATGAAACGCCGCCAGGTGGTGCAGGCCGGTTCGACCTCCTCGGCCACTGTGCTCCGCTTCGTCTTGTTCACCAGCCGAATCGCAACAGCCTCCGTTCACTATTACCTCAATGGGTTGTCGTAGTAGAACCTGACGATCAACGTCCCGAAGATCATCAGGAAGATAGTCGGGAATATGAAGCCGATGAGCGGGAAGAGCAGCTTGACCGGAGCGAGCATTGCGAGGCGCTCTGCGCGCTGTCCTCGGCGGACTCGAAGCTGATCGGCCTGGATGCGCAGGATGGGGCCGAGGCTGGCGCCGAGTTCATCGGCCTGCACCAGCGAACTGACGACCGACGACAGTTCCTCGACGTCACATCTCTCGCCGAGGTCGCGCAATGCCTCGCTGCGCGAGCGGCCCATCTGGATGTGCCGAAGCGTCTCCATGAACTCATCAGCGAGCGCGACCTTGCCCAGCTTGCCGCAGATGCGTGCCAGCGACTGAGTGAAGTCGAGGCCGGCTTCGACCGAGAGGCAGAGCAGGTCGAGAGCATACGGCAGCGTCTTGCGGATAGACAGCTTGCGTTTTTTCAGGCGCCCGCCCAGCCACAGGGCCGGCCAGAAGAAGCCCATCAGCGTCAGCCCGGTCATGATGCTGATGGCAAGCGATGGATTGATATCGGCCGCGAGGGCACCCGTGGGCACGGCGAGGGCAAGGCCGACAATACCGCAGACGATCAGCAGGCCGAGGAACTCGTCGGGTGTGATGCCCTCGGGGCTGCCAGCCGCTATCAGTTCGCCTCGGATACGCGTACGGACGGCCAGGAAGTTCGAGCGCGAGCCTCTGACGGCGGCGCGTTCCTGCGCTTTCTCGGCGATGCCGGCCCAGATCGTCGCAAAGGGCCGGGCGAACGGGATGAGCACCTTGAACGCAACCGAGTCGATTTGGGCGAGCCGGCCTTCGGTCACCTGCACGTGCCCCGCTATCTGCTGATGCGTGGCATAGAGCGACCAGACGAGCAGCGCGACGGCTATCCCACCCGCCAGGCTCAGGACCCCAGCGAGCAGCGTACTGTGCGTAAACAACAGATCGAAGTCGAACATCAGCCTTCTTTCCCGTCACGGCATCCAACGATTGTCGGCCCAAGCCCAGTATACCAAGTGCGAACCGCCAAGTGAACCCTGTAATCACCCTTTGAGTCTGTATCCAGATCGTGGAGCATCCCGGACAACCGTGATCCAGAGGCAATGGATGTTTTCAACTCGAA
>JAUWKK010000328.1 GCA_030614245.1 Planctomycetota bacterium
CCGTCCATGTAGAACTTGATCTCACCTTCGCCGAACCAGTTGTTGTTGTTTGAGCCCCAGGCCAATGCAGTGCCGACGTAGTGCCCCCGGCCATCGATCCCCTCGGCGATGGTGTAGACATCCCCATACGGGAGAGGGTTCGTTCTTCGGAACTGCGCGTGAAAGTACGCGGCGTCGTCGGGGATATCGGTGAGGGTGTAGTTGATCTGGTAGAAGAAGGACGTGGGCTTGGGCGCCCTGTTCTCGATAGTCATTCGGCAGCTCTTGCGGAAAGGCATCTGCCAGAAGCAATTGAGGGCTCGATTCGGATTGACGTTCACGGGAATGGAGTTGACCTGTGCGTACGGCCCCCAGGGCGAGGCGAAGAAGTCGCCAATAGGACATTCGATTGACGGATGCTTCTGACCATCCCAGTATACGCGCAAGATCAGATAGCGCCCGAACTCAGGCGCGCGCGGGGTCGCGATCCAAATGCTCTGGACGGCTCCGGGCCCTTCGATGTCGGCCGGAACGAAGCTCCCGCCTGCCTCGATGCTCACACACGGTGAGATCTTCCAGCCCTGCCCAAGCTCGCGAGCGGCATTCGCTCCCGTGCCTTCGGTCGCCATGGCGGCTTTGCCCTTTTCGCCGGTGAAGTTTTCAGCGCTCAGTGACCGCGATTTGGCCTTCGAGAGCCTCGAGAGGTTGCCCAGATTCATTCCAAGTCCGTCGAATTCTACCATCAGGCAGCTCCTTATGCCGGCGGTTGCCGTTACGTTTACGCAGATTACACAATATCCGCAATGACCGCAAGGGTATTCTGTGGTCTTGGCGGCCTCGGCCAGGTAGACAGCCCCTTTGCGCCCGATGAGCTTTCCAGCCAGCCTGCCCCCGCCATGGGCGGGCGGGTACGGCATGGTCTGCCGATTCGCAGCGCTCCTGCGCCCCTTCAGGGCGGCCCGTCTTGCTTCGCACGTTTACTGGGGCTGAAGCCCCAGCCTATATGCCTCCCGGCTCTCAGCGGCTTCGCAGCGAGGAGGCGACGCATCCTTTACGTGGGGCAGGCCATGCCTGAGGCAGGCACCCGACGAACACAGATCATGAGAATACGGCCCACCTCGAAAGCCAGGCCACATCATCTGCGTTTATCTGAGTTCATCTGTGGTTTCAGTCCCTCTACAGGCGGGTCCGTTGCGGAGCCACTCGAAAGCCGCTCCGCTTCTGGTCGAAAAAGTGAAACATCCGCAAGATTGTTTCCACGATGCCTCGGAAGGCGACTTGTAGGGGCGGTTCGCGAACCGCTCCTACGACGCGCTGTAATTCCGCTCATCAGAAGCGGCACCGAACAACACTCCATACTCCCCGCCCGCATTTTTATGTTGACAATCCGGCCCTCTGACAGTAACATCTGGCGAGAGTCCCGCCTGGTGGCGGGCAGCCCGCACGGAGAGACCTCAGACCTCAGGCTTCAGGAAGAAAGACCGAACGGCATCCCTGAAGTCTGAAGTCTGGAGCCTGGAGCGTTATAGTGAGGCACTTGCATGATTGATAAAGAGTTGCTTGACATCCTTGCGTGCCCGCTGTGCAAGACTCCCGTCAAGCTTGATGCCGACAGGCTGGTCTGCACTAAATGCGGCCGACGATATCCCATTCGAGACGGCATTCCCGTTATGCTCCTCGATGAGGCCGAACTGCCGGACAGCCCGAGTGAGAGTACATGATCCTGGCCGGAGGCCCCATACGTGATCGCCTTAGTATCGGATATCCACAGCAACCAGGAGGCCCTGCTGGCCGTCCTGAAAGATATTCGTGAACGCAGCATCGAGGATATCTATTGCCTGGGTGACATCACCGGTTACGGGCCCAATCCACGCGAGTGCGTCGATCTGATCCAGCAGCACGCAGGAGTCACCATTCGCGGCAACCACGATGATGCGCTCTTTAACGATGGCGCGTCCGACTTCAATCTTCGTGCCGAAGGCGCGCTCATCTGGGCCCGAGAACAACTCTTCTCCAATAACCAACTGCCGAGCGACAGGCAGCGCCGGATCACCTATCTGAAAAACCTCCCCGAAACGCACGAGGAAGGCGACCTGATGTTCGTCCACGGCTCGCCCAGAATGCCGCTGCGGGACTACGTGTTTCCGCGAGACGTCCGCCTCAAACCCAAGATGCGCGAGATATTCTCGAAGATCGAGCGTTACTGCTTTGTTGGGCACACGCATATCCCCGGTGTGTTCACGCCCAATGGCGTGTATAAGCATCCCGACGATCTCGTGGGCGGAATCTACATCCTCGAGGAGCCAAAGGCGCTGATAAACGTCGGCTCCATCGGCCAGCCGCGCGACTCCGACCGCCGAGCCTGCTATTGCACCTTCGACGGCGATTCGCTCGTCTTCAGGCGGATATCCTACGATGCCCGCACGACGATGCAGAAAATGTACGAGATCGAACAACTCGACAACACGCTGGCCGACAGACTGCTGGCCGGCAAATGACAGAAGGAGCCACATCCGAATGCCCGACGCCAGGGAGATTCGTGAGCAGCTCGTCTTTTATGGCCGCAAGCTCGAAGAGAAGGGCCTGGTCGTCGGCCCCGGCGGCAACATAAGCGCCAGGCTCGGCGATGTCATGTACGTTAAAGCATCCGGCGCAGCCTTTGAAGATGCCGGGCCGATGGATTACGTCGGCGTCGATCTGAACACCGGCGAAGTCGTCGATGGCGACATGCGGCCCTCGTGCGAGGTGCCGATGCATTGCCGCATGTACAAGGTCCTGCCCGGCATAGGAGCCTTCGTGCACACGCATCCGCCCCTCGCCGTCGCGCTGGCGTCGTCGGGCGCAATCAATGAGCTGCCGCCGATGTTCCCCGATTTCGTCGCCCTGCTCGGCGACAACGTGCCCATCGTGCCGTACGTGCCCCCAGCCGGGGAGGCGCTCGCCGATTCCGTCGAAGGCGCACTCAAGGATCACGTCGCCTGCATACTGAAGAACCACGGAGTAGTTACGATAGGCTCAAACCTGCGCGAGGCATACTTCAGGCACATCCTCGTCGAGAACGCTGCGCTCGTCTATATTACCGCAACCAAGTTCGGCGGGATCACTCCGCTCGACGCCGAAGAAGTCGCCCGTCTTGACTCTCACGACACCGAGGTCTACCGGCGAAAGCTGCTGAAAGGCTGATTCCCCTTGGACAAACGCGCTCTTTTCGCCTTGCTCTTCTGCTTTGGCTTCTTCCTGCTGTGGCAGTCCGTCTACATTAAGTACATAAACCCGCCGCCGCCGAAAGAGCAGAAGGTGCCGGCTCCCCCAAAGCCGCCGGCCGAGCTCAAGCAGGCACCGGACAATCCACCCAAGCCCGACAAGCCGATAACCCCCATCGTCCCCCCAAAGACCGCCGAGCCCGAGCCGGAGGAGCAGCCCCGCGAGAGCGAGAGCAGCCCCGTCCGGCTGAAACGGCCCAATACCGGTGCGGCCGTCGAGGCC
>JAUWKK010000391.1 GCA_030614245.1 Planctomycetota bacterium
AGCAACGAAGAATCTTTCGAGCTGTAGATTCAGTGCGTACCAAGGCTTCTGAAGAGATCGCGCGTCCATCGCGCGAGAGATTCTTCGCTACGCTCAGAATGACAAGGTAGGCGGGCTCTCAACTCCTTGGCTCGCAAGGCTTTGGGTGCTGTGCCGCACGAGAATCTGGCGTTGTAGGCCTAAAGCATCCCCAATGCGTCGACGTCCACCGTCACGGAGACCTTTGAAGTGCCGCCATAAAGATGTTCCGCGGCGTCGAGGACAGCCTGGAGCTCTCGGTGGTCGGGCGCCTTGATGAGTATGTGGCGGCGGAATTTGGCCTTGATCCGCGCGATCGGGCACGGCACCGGGCCAAGCACGAAAGACCTGTGCGCGCGGGCCGCTCGTGAGAGAGCGCCGCCGATCTCACTCGCGTGCCTGGCGAGGGCGGCTTGATCGCGCGCCTGCACGACAATCCTGGCGATTCGCCCGAACGGCGGATACGAAAGCTCCCGGCGGTGCGCCAGTTCCGCCTCTGCAAAGCCGAAATAGTCGTGCCGGGCGGCCATCCGCACGCTGTAGTGATCGGGAGTGAACGACTGCACGAGCACTCGGCCGCCCTTCGGCCCTCGGCCCGTGCGACCGGCCACCTGCGAGACAAGCTGGAACGTCCGCTCCGCCGCGCGGAAGTCCGGCAGGCTCAGAGCACTGTCCGCCGCGATCACGCCGACCAGCGTCACGTTCGGAAAATGCAGCCCCTTTGCGATCATCTGAGTACCGACCAGAATGTCCGTCTTTCCAGCTCGAAAATCGGCCAGCACCCGTTCATAGAGATCGCGCTTGCGCATCGTGTCGCTGTCCATTCGGGCGAGCGTGTGCTCGGGAAAGCTTCGCCTCACTTCGTCCTCGATGCGTTCCGTTCCCATCCCCGAGAAGCGCAGCGTGCGGGCGCCGCAGTCGGGGCACTTCTCGGGCGGCGGCATCTCGTAATGGCAGTAGTGGCACATCATCTTGCCCTGGAGCTTGTGGTACGTCAGCGTGATGTCGCAATCGCGGCACTTGAGCACGAATCGGCAGCGCAGGCAGTGGATATACGTCGAGAAGCCTCGGCGATTCAGGAAGAGAATCACCTGCTCGTTGCGCGAGAGCGTCTCGCTCATCAGGTTCTCGAGCCTGCGCGAGAGGTATCGCTGATACTTTACCGCGACGACTTCATCTGACATGTCGACGGTCTCGACTGACGGCATAGGCATGTGCTCGACGCGGCAGCTCAGCTCGGCAATGCGGTATCTTCCGGTTCGGGCGTTGTTGAAGGTCTCGAGCGAGGGGGTCGCGCTGCCGAGAATGCAGACGGCACCTTCGATCTTGGCACGCATAACGGCGGCGTCGCGCGCGTGATAGCGGGGGGTGCTGTCCTGTTTGAAGCTCGTTTCGTGCTCCTCGTCGACGACTATCAGGCGGAGATGAGGCGCGGGCGCGAAAAGTGCGGAGCGCGCCCCGATGATGACGTCCGCCCGGCCCTTGCTGATCGCCTGCCATTGTTTCCGGCGTGCGGCCGGCGTAAGGTGGCTGTGGAGCACGGCGACGCGCGAGAATCGAGCGCGGAAACGCCGTATCGTCTGCGGCGTCAGCGATATCTCCGGCACGAGCACTATCGCCTGGCCGCCGGCGTCCCCCACCCGCCCGATCGCGCGCAGCTAGACCTCGGTCTTTCCGCTGCCGGTAACGCCGTGCAAGAGCAGCGTGCCGAACTCGCCGGCATCGAGCATCCTGGATGTTGTGTCACAGGCGGCCTGCTGCTCGTCTGTGAGGTGCAGCGGGGTGGAAACGGCCTCGTCGGTTGTGCCCATGCACTCGAATGGATCGTCGGCTGCGTGACGCCTGACCATCCGAAGGAATCCGACGGCAACGGCCTTTTTCACCGTACTCTCGCTGCAGTTGGCTGCCCTGGCCATCTCCCTGGGAGTCATCGGCCCGTCGGTTTCGGCGGCGGCGCGGAGTATGTTCGCCTGCTTCGGTTGGCGGCTCGCAATGGCTTCGATCATGGCCGGGACTTCCTCTCGCGGCACGGCGAGCTCGACCACCAGCTCAGTGTTGCCGCGGAGTTTCGTCCGGACGCCCGCTGGGATGGCGGCAGCGATCGCTTCGCCCCAGGAGCAGTAGTAATACGAAGCGATCCACCTGGTGAGCTGGAGCATCTGCGGCGTGATGGTCGGCTTGGCGTCGAGCAGCTCCTCGATGGGCTTCAGTTGCTCCACCTCCGGCTCGTCCGGCAAGTCGACGCAATAGCCGATCAGGTGCCTGCGGCCGAAAGGCACGCGCACGCGCACGCCGACGGCTATCCCCTCGCGAAGCTCCAAAGGCACCGAGTAGTCGAACGTCTTCTTGACCGGGACGTTCACGGCGACCCTTGCGTAGGCATTGCTCAACGCAGGCTCTCCTTTCGAGCCGCATGGTATATGAGCCACCGGGAATAGTCAACCTCGGGTGAAGAAACGGGCTGACGCAGATCGTGGGGTATCTTATGTGCCGCGAATGCGAGTGTCAACGTCCGGTACGCCTGGACGGGGCCTCGTGTCTTCGCTGCGGAGCAGCGGGGGCAGGCAGGCAGGCGGGTTCGGCTGTGGCCGCACAGGTCTGCTTTCCTTTTCGGGCGACGCCGAGGATTGGCTAAGAACATTCTCAACGTGAACGGTGCCGAGCGTCTCCGACATGTTGTGCGCAGGAGAGTCAGCCGTGTTGGACATTCGCAAGCGGAAGTTCAAAGTCCACTCCCTGACGGGACGAATTACCCGCAAGGTGATGGACA
>JAUWKK010000210.1 GCA_030614245.1 Planctomycetota bacterium
AACGCAGATGAGGAAAGGAAGAATCAGTATTTGGTCTTATCTGTGTTCATCAGCGTTCATCAGCGGTTTCATAAGAAGGAAAAGGGAACCACAGATAAACACAGATGAACGCAGATGAGGAAAGGAAGAATCAGTATTTGGTCTTATCTGTGTTCATCAGCGTTCATCAGCGGTTTCATAAGAAGGGAAAGGGAACCACAGATAAACACAGATGAACGCGGATCACGAAGGGAGGAATCAGTATTTGGTCTTATCTGTGTTCATCTGCGTTCATCAGCGGTTTCATAAGAAGGAAAAGGGAACCACAGATGAATTCTGATGAACGTGGATAGGGAAGAAGCATCATCTGTGTTCACCCGTGGTTTAAGCGTGAGCTTGTGCTATACTAACCGGTGGCTTTCAACTGGTAGCGGAAAATGCGCGTTAGATTGGCCAAGACGGCGGGATTCTGCATGGGCGTGAAGCGTGCGGTCGACAGTGCGCTCGCGGCGCCGAGCGAGCATGACGGCCCAATGTATACGCTCGGTCCGCTCATTCATAATCGGCAAGTGGTCGAAAGGCTCGAAGCCCGCGGCGTGCACATCTGCGAGCACCTCGACGACATTGATGCGGGCACCGTAGTCATCCGGGCGCACGGTGTGCCGCCTGAGACTGTCCGGCGCATCAAAGATGCCGGACTCGAAATAATTGATGCCACCTGCCCGCACGTGCTCAGCTCGCAGCGGGCCATCCGCAGGCATTCAAGCGCAGGCTGCCAGGTCGTGATCGCAGGCGACAAGGATCACGCCGAGACCGTCGGCTTGATGGGCTACTGTGTCGGCCCCAGCGTCGCAATAGGCTCCGTCGAGGAGGCCGAGGAGGTCGAACTGGCCGAGCAGGTCTGCCTGATCGCGCAGACGACATTCAACGAGGCGGCATATGAGGAGATAGCCGAGACTATCCGCCGTCGCAGGCCGTCGGCGGTTGTGCTCAATACCATCTGCAAGGCAACGCGTATGCGGCAGGATGAATGCCGCGAGCTGGCCGCGAACGTCGATGCAATGGTCGTCGTGGGCGGATATCACAGCGCTAACAGCCGCCGCCTGGCAGAGATCGCACACTCGACCGGCACCCCGACGTTCCACATCGAGACGGTTGACGACCTCGATGAGTCGGAACTCGCCAAGTTCGGAACTGTCGGCGTGACAGCGGGCGCATCGACGCCGAACTGGACGGTACGCGCCGTCATTCGCAGGCTCGAGGAGATCGGCCGCCGTGGCACGTTTGCCAGGCTGCTCCGGCGCGGCGTCGAGGCCCTCGTGCAGAGCAGTATCTATGCCGGCCTGGGAGCGATGGGGCTCACCTACGCCTGTTATCTTCTCCAGCGCGGGACATCTGCGCCTGATCTGCGGTGGTTCCTTGTCATCTCGTTCTGTTACATCTTCAGCGTACATATCTGGCACAGGACGCGCCAACGCGCCGACGATCCGAGCGTGACATCGAGAATGGCTTTCTTCTCGCGCAACTCCAGGCTGCTGACCGCCATGAGCTTCGTGTTGATGATCGGTTCGCTGTGCATTGGCGCGGTGCTAGGAATGTGGACGTTCCTGATTCTCGCTGCATCCTATGCCATCGGTGTGGTCTACAACGTGCGCGTCATCCCCACGCGATGGCGCTGGCTGCCGTATCAGCGCCTCAAGGATATTCCGGCGTCAAAGGACGTCTTCTCGGCTGCAGGGTGGGCGACTGTGGCCGTCGTCTTGCCGTCGCTCCCTGCCGCCGAGACCGACATCGTCAAGATCACCGCAGCATTCATCATAGCCTTCACAGCGGGCTTCATTCGCGCAACGATGCTCGACTTCACCGACATCCAGGCCGACCGATTGACGGGGCGCGATACCCTGCCTACGGTGGTAGGAACGCGGAAGACGCTTGCCACCTTGACGGTCATGGCCGCAACTATGGCGGCCATGTTGCTGGCTATGACCGCCGCAGGGCTTTTCTTCAGCCTGGGCTACTGGATGCTGACCGTGCCGATCTACATTGCGGCGTATCTGCACGTCTTCCGCCGGCAAGTGGTATTGAACGAAACGATCTGCCTGCTGGTGGCCGACGGCACGCTGCTGCTGATGGGCGTGGTGGCGTTGGTGTGGGTGCGGATGGCGGGATGATTTCGACAGAAAAAAAGCCGAATGCCGCCGACCAACCATGACGGCAGCCGGGGACATTCAGCCGAATGCACTGCGTGACGCGGTTTGCGTCAGGCCGACATCGACAACTCGGGTAGTTCTTCGCTCACTTGGCCGGGCCGGATGCGATAGTCCCCCTGGCGGCGGTCGGCCAGTTCGCCCAGCTTCGACTTGTTCCAGTTCTCGACGCGGCTGAAGTATCCGACAATGCGGGTGACATGATACAGCGGCTCGCAGTCATACCGCCCGAGCGCTATTTCGCGGAGGACTTCCCAGTCATGGCTCCTGACGGTCTTCGCCAGCATACGCACCATGCTGTGCTCCAACACGTCCTCTATCACCACGCAATCCTCATCGGGAGTATCACCCAGGGCTACGTCAACACCCCGAAGTGCTTCGTCTTTTTCCACTTGCTCGAAGAAATCCGTCAACGTCATTATCGTCTCCCGCTGAGATGAATAGCTAAAGATGAAAGAAGAACCCTTTGACAAAACCGTACCACCCAATGATACCACATGTTGTGGGAGAGTCAAGCAGGATTTTGAGAAATTTACAGAAATATTGGGTTCAACTATTTTTTGTCCGCAATATGTGGAATTTCCGTCGAGGCAGCGTGCACAGCATGTTGATACAGTGTGGGTAATCTGTGGGAAGATGGATTCCGAGGTTTTCCCGATTCGCGGCGCGCCCGCCACTGGCCCGTCAAGTTTGCTCTCTGCGTGGAAAAAGCCCATTCAAGACGCTGCGGCCTAGAATGGGCCAACTCTGATGCATCCGCACCTTGCACATTGCAACGAAATCTGCTAATATAACGCACGTCGAGATGCAGGAGACCCCCTGTGAGACTGTGGCAGAGGATATTCCCGAAGAAGATAAAGTCCCTGTCGCCCAAGAAGCGGCGAAAGAAGAGAGCCAAGATTACCTGGAGCGAATGGGCTCTTCTGGGCGTTGTTGTCGCCGCCGCGCTCGGGCTTGCGATCTGGATGGGCAGCATGAGGGGATCACTCGATCAGAAGAAAGACCAGAAACAGCAGAAGCCTGCACAGTCGGCAGTGGACGAAGAGACCGGCGAACGGCCTCCATCAGAATGAAGCGTGTGGATTCCGAGGCCCTTTCGAAGGAGTTGAAATCCAATGATGACCGGCAAGAACGTCCGCATGGAGCGGATCATCGACCGCAACGACCGACGCACTATCATAGTGCCGATGGACCACGGCGTGACGGTAGGCCCCATTGACGGGCTGATCGACATGGGGAAGACCGTAGACATGGTCGCCGAAGGCGGCGCTAACGCGGTGCTCGGCCACGTAGGCCTGGCCCTGCACGGCCATCGAGGCAAAGGACGCGACATCGGCCTCATACTGCACCTCTCGGCATCCACAATGCTCGGATGCGATCCAAACGCTAAGGTGCTCGTCAACACCGTCCGTCGCGCGATCCGCATGGGCGCAGATGCCGTCAGCGTCCACATCAACATCGGTGCCGAGACCGAGCCCCAGATGCTGAGCGACCTCGGCGCCGTCTCGGACGAATGCGGTTATTGGGGCATGCCGCTTGTCGCCATGATGTATCCACGCGGCCCGAAGATCGAAGACGAATGCGACGTCGAAGTCGTCAAGCTCGCGGCGCGCGTCGGAGCCGAACTCGGAGCCGACCTCGTGAAGACGAACTACACGGGCGATCCCGAGAGCTTCGCGCAGGTTGTTGAGGGCTGCACGGTGCCGGTCGTCATCGCAGGCGGTACCAAGGGCGACGACACGCACATTCTCAAGTGCATCGAGGGGGCAATGCAGGCTGGGGCTGCCGGCATCTCCATCGGACGCAATGCCTTCCAGCACGAGAACCCAAGAGCATTCGTCCGCGCGGCAGCTATGATCGTACACGAAGACAAGTCGGCGAATGAAGCCGCCGAATACCTGAGGATCGCAACGTGAAGAAACTCTGGATTGACCTTAGAGACTGGGACAAGGGGCTTGCGACCTCGGCCCTCGAGGCCAGCGCGGACGCCGTGATCGTCGAGCCGCCCAACGATGCCGAGATCAAAAAACTCGGCCTCATCAAGACAGTCGGCAGCAGCGGCGACCTCGAGCTCGGCAGCGACGTGCATGAGATCGAGATCACCGACAAGGCCGCCGAGACCCGCGCGCTCGAACTCTCGCGCAGCGGCATCGTCATCGTCTCGGCATCAGATTGGATAGTCATCCCGCTCGAGAACCTCGTTTCGCAGTCGCCGAACATCTTCGCGCGCGTGCATTCGGTCGACGACGCCAGGATGGCACTCGAGGTGCTCGAGCGCGGCGTCGCAGGCGTCGTGCTTGCGCCGTCGAGCCACAATCAGATCCACGAGATCGCCGAACTCGTCAGGAGCAGCGGCGACCACGTGAATCTTGTTGAAGCCGAGATCGTCACGGTGAAGCAGCTTGGCTCGGGCGACCGCGTCTGCGTCGACACCTGCACGAACATGTCGATCGGCGAAGGGATGCTCGTGGGCAACTCATCCGGCGGCATGCTGCTCATGCACAGCGAATCGGTCGAGAATCCTTACGTTGAGCCGCGCCCGGTCCGGGTCAACGCCGGCGGCGTCCACGCATACATCCTCCGGCCGGCCGGCCGCACGTCCTATCTCTCGGAGCTGCGTGCCGGCGATGAGGTGCTCATAGTCGACGCGAAGGGCAGGGGCCAGGTGGCCCACGTCGGACGCGTAAAAGTCGAACGCCGCCCGATGCTGTTGATCGAAGCCAGATTCGAGTCCACCTCCATTTCCCTCATCGCCCAGAACGCCGAGACCATCCGCCTCACGACGCCCGATGGCCGGCCGGTCTCGGTAGTCCAGCTCGAGCCCGGCGACAAGGTGCTCGGCTACGTCGAGACGGCAGGGCGCCATTTTGGAGTGAAAGTGGAAGAGGCCATAGTGGAGAGATAGCGGGCCGGCGACACCGGGCGGGTTGATTGTGGCTTTGCCGAATGCAAGGCTTCCGGCAGGCGGGGCAGGACGATACATGCAAATACTTCCGGCAATTGACTTAAAGGGCGGCCGATGCGTGCGGCTTTTGCAGGGGAAGGCCGACAGGGAGACTGTCTATAGCGATGACCCGGTGGCCGTGGCACGGAAATGGTGCGATCTGGGCGGCGAGCGGCTGCACGTGGTTGATCTGGATGGCGCCTTCGAGGGCGAGCCGAGGCATCTGGACGTCGCAATCCGCATCGCGGCCCAAGTCGGCTGCCTCGTCGAGCTTGGCGGCGGGATTCGCACCGACGAGACGATAGCGAACGCGCTCGACGGCGGCATCGAGCGCGTGGTG
>JAUWKK010000114.1 GCA_030614245.1 Planctomycetota bacterium
AGCAACGAACAGCCTGGCGAGGCACGGAGAATGGGCGGTTCGCTAACCGCCCCTGTGCGCGATGTTAGCGGGAACATGCATGGAGACCCCACGCTGTGGCAGCGCATGCGTATTGGCCTGCCTGCCGGCAGGCAGGCGGCTCTTCAGATGATGCCCGCCGCGAGCATTGCTCCAGCCGCGCGCCCGTATGCGGCTGAATTGTTGAGGCCGCCGGCTTCGAGCACGGCACTCAGCTCGGCGATCACGCCTTGCCGCACGTCGGGCATAGCTCTCACGGCATCGGCCCATGCTGTGATGTCAAGGGCGGCGCGGGCAGCTTCGGAGATCGTCACGTTGTCGCCGCTTGCAGACGAACCGACTTGCAGGTCGCCTTCCGCGGAGACGGGCAAGTTCGACCTGGAGTCCGCTCCGCGAACGGACTCTGATAGTCTTTGGGGAACATACGTTCCAATACTTCGGACATCCATCGCATCCTCTCCCACCGCCTGCCTGCCGGCAGGCAGGTATGACCGTATGACGGCGTCTGCGCTTCCCTGCGTGCAGGCGCCGTGTGTAGTGAATCGGCCGGTCGGGATTCTACTGCGAATCCGTCGTGGCGTTCACAAGGGAGAAGGGCCGATCCATCGGCACTTCGTTTACGATATTTCGGCCGGCCTCGCTCAGTAACGCGAGCATCTCGTGCGAGACGAACTGCGCGTATCGCCGTGGCGAGGAGAGCAGCTTGCGCCATTCGTTCCGGCTGCCGCCGCCGGCCTGCTCATATCGCGCGTAATCCCGGAGACGTGCAACGACTTCGGCCCGGGAACTGTCGACCACCGCCGACGCCTGCCATTCGACGTCGCCTGTCTTGCACGAGATCATCTTGACGCTTAGCCCCAGCATGGGCGAGCCATAAGCTCGATGCCCCGTGATCTCGCCCGTGATAATCGCATCGAGGCCGGACTCGCGGCGCCCATGTATCAGGCTGTCCACCGTCAGCGGCGCCTCCGGCCTGATGCCCGCGGGCGCGGCCAGGCTGCCGTCGGCGTTGCGGGCAACGATCACGTGGAAACGCCCCAGCAACTGGAGTTCAGTGACGAAGGCCTCCATCACGTCGGCAGTAGTGCGCTTGCCGGTGGCCCTGCCGGTGAACGGCACAAAACCCACACTGCGCACGCTGTCGAGCGTGTCCGCTGTGTAAGTCTTGACCGGTATCGGCTCAGCCCGCAGCCGAAGCCGGAGCGTCCTGCATCCGGCGGACGCCGCAATGATTGCGATACACGCCGGTAAGAGGCATCGATACTTCATCGGGCGCTCCGTATCTCTAAGGCTACAGGGTACAGTTCGCATGAGATATGTGCCCTGGAGGGGCACGGTTTTTTTCCTCCGCCCCTTCGCGGCGGCTCCTTTTGCTTCGCTCCTTTACTGCGGCTGAAGCCCCAGCCTATATGCCTCCCGGCTCTCAGCGGCTTCGCAGCGAGGAGTAATAATATTATGACAGCGAAACGGATGATCAGCGTGCTTAGGGAGGCCGTTCTCTCTTTCTGCCTGAAGCCTGAGGTCTGAGGCCTGAAGTCTCAGCTCTGAGGCCTGAGGTCTGACAAGCAGCGCGATCACCTGTTCTCGCCGACGAACTGTGCTGCTTCTTGGGCGTTCTTGCGGGCCTCGGCTTCCTTGATCAGCACGTTGTAGATGTCCTCGAGCTTCAGCGTGAGGTCGAGGAGTTCCTTCTTTCGTGTGCTGACGTCGGCGCGTGCGGCCTCGAGCTGCTGCTGCAAGCTGAGGTTCTCGGCCCGCAGCGCCTGCATTTGCGCGGTCTCTTTGCGGACTTCCTCGATGATCGCGTCCATATCGACGAGCTGGCGCCGGAGCTTGTCGTTGAGCCTGGTCTGTTCGTCGAGTTTCGTCTTGACTTCAGCGTGTTTTTTGCGTTCGGCTTCCAGCAGCCGCTCGAGTCTCGAGCATCGCTCCTTTTCGGCCTTGATCGTCTTCTCGGCGAGGACGATGCGCTCGAGTGGCGTCAGGCCGGTTTGAGGCTCGAACGTCGGCATCGAAAGCGGCCCTGTGATCTCGACATCGGCCGGCAGGACGGCCGCGTCCGGCTCGATCTCATGGGCGACCGCCAGCGGCTGGTCCATTGTCTTCGGCTCCGTGCCGACACATCCGGCGGCAACAGCCGCAGCGATCATCAAGCAGAAACTCCTGCCAAGGATGGCCCTCCGCATACTATGCATCTTCACATCCTCCTCTCATCTCACGGTACCGGTACTACACGGCCGCTCCACGGAGAGCGCTCTCCGACCTGGAGACGGCCGCACGGTGCGCACGGGTCATCGACCAATGTAGGGGCGGTTCGCGAACCGCCCCTACGCCGGCCATGCCTACCGGCAGGCAGGTATGTCGTTCAATGGCCGATGGGTGTGCGGCTTTCAGCGTATCAATGAACGTGAACTGACAGTCCAAGCTCCAGGCTCCAGGGATGCCATTCGGTCTTTCTGTCTGAAGCCTGAAGCCTATTGCTTACAAGTCGAACAACTCGCGGGCCTTGCTGAGCTCTTCGTCGAGATCCTCGAAGATAACCATCACGTCTTTCTTGGCCAGCCCGAGTTTCTTGAAGGATTCGAGTTCGGGGGCGGACGTGTCCCTGACGCCATTGCCGATCTTCTTTGCGCAGGCGATGAAGTCGGCGATGTGCAGTACGTGTGCCAGTTCGGCCCCCTTACCGCTTTGGCTGGGCCGGTGGTGGAGGCCGATGGCCTTTGCGACGGAGTCGGGGAACCGCCACTTTGCCGAGAGCCGGCTGCCCAGCTCGGCGTGGTCGATTCCGAGAATCTCGCGTTCATTCTCCCACAGCTCGCCTTCCCCTGCTTCGGTGGCCTGCAGCACTTGTTCGAACAGATCGTGTGCATATTGGTCTTCTACCACCATGCCGATGTCGTGCAGCATGCCCGCCACGAAGCCTTCTTCAGACTGTCCAAAGCCCGGGCGGCGGCAGATCATCTTGGATGTGATGCCCACGGTCACCGAATGCTGCCAGAGCTGGGCCCTTGAATACAAGCCGATCTTGTCATCAGAGCGGAACAAGTCGCAGACCGATATGCTGAGCGCCAGGCTGCGTACGGAGTTAAAGCCGAGGATGACTATTGCCCGGCGGATGTCCGCCACCGGGTCGGAGAAGCCGTAGTATGCAGAGTTAGTAACCCGGAGCAGTTTCGCGGTGAGGGTCGGATCGAGTGAGATGACTTCTTCGAGGTCGCTGGCATCGCTTTCGGTGTCGGAGACGACTTCGATCACGCGGTGGGCCGACGCCGGCAGCGATGAGAGATTCTCAGCTTGCGCAAGGAGCCAGTCTGCATCGATCCGGCTATCTGCGGCAGCTGCCTGTGCCCGATCAGTCATATTCAACGTCCACCCGGGATGTGGAGCAGCTTTTCCAGGCTGCTCATGAATTGGCAGGCTGAAAGCCTGCCCCACATTGGAACATGCCCACCGCAACGGTCGCCATATCGAGGTCGCCGGGCAACAGGCCTTTGTTGTGTATTTGTTCAAACGCCTCTACCATCTGCGGGTCGAACTGGCTGCCCGAGCATCGTTTGAGTTCCTCGATGGCGTGCCCGGTTGATGCTCTCTTCCGGTAGGTGCGGTCCGAGGTGATGGCGTCGAATATATCGGCCACGGCAAGAATGCGCGATGCCAGTGGGATATCCGTACCTTCCAGGCCATCGGGATAGCCTCTGCCGTCGAACCGTTCGTGGTGATGCAGCAGGATGTTCGCCGGCTCCGTAAGCTGCTTGACACCGGAGACTATCCGCGCGCCGACAACCGGGTGCTGCTTCACGGTAACGAACTCTTCGTCGGTGAGCCGGCCCGGCTTGTTCAATATATTCTCGGGCATGCCGATCTTGCCTATATCGTGCAGGAAACCGGCGATCTCGAGCGTCTTCATTTCGTCGTCACGCAGCCCGAGTTCTTCGCCGATCAGGAGCGCCAGCTTAGTCACCCGCTGGCTGTGGTTGTTCGTATAAGGGTCTTTCGCGTCTACCGCCGACGATAAGGCGCGGATGAAGCCCATGAACATCTCCTGGTTCTCGGCTATTTGCCCCTGCAACTGGCGATTCGCCTTGAGTAGTTCTTCATTCTTGGCGTAAGCTTCCCGCGAGATGTCGAGGTACTCATTCTTCAGCGTCATCAGTTCCTTCTGAAGATGCCGGCGCCTGGTCTGTTCGAGGTCGCGGTCCCACCTGATCCGTGTGAGCTGCTCGAACGTGCGGCATATATGATTGAAACTGACGGCCAGGTCGGCGGAGAGGGCGGTCAGGCTCTCGAGACTGTGTTCGGGCAGTTCGTCGTAAGCGTTGACGAGATCATCGGGATCGAGTCCGAGTGTCTCGGCAAGCTGCCGGACGCGGGCGGGTGAGTAGAACCTGTCGGCACGTCCGCCGCAGCCGGCCATGACACCGTAGCTGCCGAGTTTGACGGCCCAGCTCGTCAGCCCTGCATGACACCTGCCGATCGGTGCGCCGTCTCTTCGTGGGGCAGGCTTTCCAGCCTGCCAGGGTGGGGCAGGGGAATGGGCGGTTCCCGAACCGCCCCTACAGGCCAGTCTGCCTGTCTCGACAAAGTGCGCCTCGCACGCCCGGGACCCGTCTTTGCTCGACTGCACCATATCGCAGAACCGGGGGCCGCCGCTGCGCGGGCACACAATCGTACCGTCCGCGGCAACAGCATAGAAGTACAGCCCAAAGGATTCGTCGCGAACGCCATGACATTGCCTGAGCGCATCGTTGCTGTCTTCCTCGCCGAAGACATCACTTAACAACTGATCTACATGTAGCGAATCCATACTCACACCAGTTTTGTCAAACCACCGGAATCGAACCGGGGGTCTATCTCCTTACGTAAGGCTTCAGACCTCAGGCAGAAAGACCGATATTATGAAACCGCTGATGAACGCAGATGAACACAGATAAGCCCAAATACTGATTCTTCCTTTCCTGCTCCGCGTTCATCTGTGTTTATCTGCGGTTCCCTTTCCTTACGGCATCCCTGGAGCCTGAGACGTACTTGTGAGTTTCGGCATCCCTGGCGGGCCGGTTCAACACAAACAACCCGGAGGCCCGGATTGATTGGGGGCAATCTTCCAATGCCGTTTCGGCTGAATTGACGCGCCATCGGTTTAACTCATTGCATTTTGAGCCGATAACTTGTCCGGTAGCACCGCAACCGACTGGAGTTGTCCCGCATGTTGCCAAGCGTCATCAAGAAATTCATCTCGAACCTCTCTCCCGCACAGATGCGCGCCATGCAGGACTATAACAGGGCGATGAGGGAGCTCTCGCCCGAACAGGCACAGGAGGTGACGGGACTCATCGAGCGCCTGCTGCAGGAAGAGATAGCCTCGCCCCTGACCACCTGCAGCGACGCAGCCGACGAGGCCGCTAGCCTCCGTGCTCACGAGCGTGTCGTCTGCAAATTCCAGGCCACTTTCATCAGCCACACGCCGCCGCTTGGCCGCGCAGAGAACGTCAAGGGGGCTCTCGAAGGGGAAGTCAGTGATGTCTCACAGGGCGGAATGAGCATGCTCACCACGTTCGAATTGTTTCCGGGTGAAGTGCTCACCGTCCTGCTGAAGTCCGAAAAACACGTTGAGAAAAAGGTTTACGCCGAAGTGCGCCGCTGCGAGCGGCTCGAAGAAACCTACAAGGTGGGCGTAATGTTCATCGCGCAGAAAGAACTGCTCGCCGCAGAACGGGCCTATCGCGTAAATCCCGCAAATGGGCAGGAGCAACCTTCGGCCGCCTCAGGTTCCAGTCTGAGGCCCGTGTCGCGAAAACCGTCATTCTGACTAGTTATTAGCACAGGCCTCAGCCTTCAGGCAGAAAGTGCGAAGGGCAACCCTGAAGCCTGAAGCCTGTAGCCTGTGGCAGCAGTCACCCCGTCGGCCCCGCGATGCGGCCATATCCCCCAGATGTGATGTAAATCCGCGAGAGCTGCAACGCCCCGGCGGAACGGCTGATATCCGCTTCGGCGCATCTCTGCACCGCCCTTTCCTCCCCGTCTGATATCCACGCGGCACGGGCTTTGCTGCAAATGAAGGCCGAGGTACATGCTATGAGCACTGCAAAGGCAGTCACACAAACTGGCAGAAGCCGCGGAAAGATAGTTCTCCCCGAGCATCCGCCCATGCGGCTGGTGGCTGATTCCGCCGCGAAGGCCGGGTGCCACGGTCAACCGTCTTCCGTTGGCCGTGTCTCGTCCACGTCCAAGCTCTGCTTCACGTGTCTACCCTTGCCGGAGCCGCGCTGGCCGGCCGACCACTCGCCCGCCGAGACGCGTGAACTTGCCGAGCTGCTCAGGGCGCCCCGCTTTGACCACGGGCGGCTGGGATCGGTCGTTCAAAGCCTCCACGCCGCCGTGGAAGCTGGGCCGCTCGAGGCGATGGACCTCCGATACACCAGCGCGAAGCCCGGCGATTACCTGGCCGACCACAGCCGCAACGTTGCCAAACTCTCGATGTTCATAGCAAAGCAGCGGGGCTACCAGCCCCCCACCGTCCGCGTGGTTGGCCTGGCGGCACTGCTGCACGACGTCGCAATGCGGGAACTGCCGCGAGAAGTGATAGCAAGCCCGAAGCCGCCCGAGCCGGACGCTGCGGAATCGCTTTGGAACCACCCCGAACGCGGGGCGCAGATAGTCGCTTCCACCGCCGGACTCGGCGGGCTGCTGAGAAGTGTTGTACCGACCATCATTCGCCAGCACCACGAGCGGTGCGACGGCAGCGGATATCCGCTGGGCCTTCATCGCGACCGGATCGGCGAGATCGCCAGAATCCTGGGCATCGCGGACTCCTTCGAGGCGATGACGAGCCCGAGGGCATATCGAAAGAGATGGCACCCGAGCCGGGCGATGTCGCAATTGCTGCTCGACACGTATACGAAGGCCCGGGAAGGCATCTACGATCGCAAACTCGTCGAGACTTTCCTCCGAGCGCTCTCGCTCTATCCGGTCGGTTGCCTCGTGAAACTCAGCAGCGGGCAGGTCGCGCGGGTCGTCCACAGCAATCCCAGAATGCCCAAGCGGCCGGTCGTACGCCCACTACTCGATGCCAACTCCGAACGCATTCAACCCGACATACTCGACCTGGCCGAAAGAGACGACATCACCATTGCAAGACTATGGTGGGCAGAGACCGACACGGACAGCAGATGACGCAACGTCATATCAGCGCCGAACGTCATAGAGACTTCATAGGCATACTCTTCGATTGCTGTCACGTCTACGCCCGCATCTACATCAATAGCGCCGGCACGGCTTTTGAAGGCCACTGCCCGTGCGGCATGAAACGCGTTGTAATACCGATCAGCGAAGACGGCTCCAGCGATCGATTCCTTCAGGTGGACTGACGTCTTTATTAACCTTTTCGTAGTTAATGAGAAGATTCTGTCCGACAGCTTGTGCCCGAGATTCATCATCCTGATAGCCCCGTCCCTCCTGAGGCGGGCAGGCCTGTGGAGGGAGTGGAACCACAGATTAACGCAGATAAACACAGATAAAGGTGGTCTGGATGCCGAGATGGGCCGCTTACGGTGGGTTGCAGCCCCGCCAAGCCTGCCGCAGGCAAGCAAGCACGGCCAACCGAGGACGGTTGACCGTGGCGCCCACGGCGGCTTGCAGCCCCGTCAGGGGCGTAGTAAGGCAGCCCACGGCAACGCCGTGGGTATAGTTGGTGAGTGAAATCCCAGCCCCAACGGGGCGGAGTAGTGGCGCGAATCGGCAGGCTGGAAAGCCTGCCCCACGGAGAGATCCTGCCACTGCATGACAAACACATACGAGGCAGGTCCGCAGCATGCCACGGTCCCGGGGGGACAACACAACCGGCTCCCTGGGTGGGCGGATAGCCTCAAGCAGGCAAGCCCTGAAGGGGCGACGTTAACTTCTTGCTGTACATATGGTTACGTCGCCCTTGCGGGGCTTAAGAAGGGGCCCCGACTCTTACCCCACGGCGTTGCCGTGGGCTATTCTACT
>JAUWKK010000304.1 GCA_030614245.1 Planctomycetota bacterium
AGCAAGGGCGAATCCGCGCTGATAGGCTATATCGTTATCACGATGGTGCACCCTACAGCATCGGCCGGGATAATTCAGAAGCGGCTCACTGCTCGAAAGTTCCAGGTCGGCGACATCGCCGTCAAGCAGATCGTCCGCTACGTGAAGAAAAGCGAGAAGAAAGAATAGGCCGCCGCGCGCAGACTCACATCAGATCCCGCATCGGCGGGCAGGCAGGCACGGCCAACCGAAGATGGTTGACCGTGGCACCCGGCAGGGATGCAGCCCCAACGGGGCGAAGTAAGACAGCCCACGGCAACGCCGTGGGTAACGTTGGCAAGTGAAATCCCAGCCCCGTCACGGGCGAAGTAGTGCCGGGAATCGGCAGGCCTGCCCGCCTATGGATGGCTGGAAAGCATGCCTGCCTATGGCATGGCCTGCCCCACGGAGAGATGCCGCCCCACGTAAAGCAGGCGTCGGCTCCTCGCTGCGAAGCAGCGGAGGCATATAGGCTGGGGCTTCAGCCCCAGTAAAAGAGCGAAGCAAAACGAGCCGCCCTGAAGGGGCGCAGGAGCGCTGGGAACTGTAGAGTTTCTCCGTCGCTCCTTTGGATCTCTCGGCGTGGCTAAACACGTACGGAAAGGCTGCCCTCCGGACGCAATCGCGGAACGAATGCCGCCTCAGCGGGCAGGCCGGAGACGCGAATGAAAAGCCGAGCGACAGTCCCCGTCGTCATCCTGCTGCTTCTCCTTGCTGTACCGTTATCGTCGTGCATAATGACCGGCCCGCGGCCCGGCTCCGAGCCGGGCCTGCGAGTCGCCGTGCTGCCTTTCGATGGCGAAGCCGTCTCGCCGCCGGTACTCCATACCGTGCGAATAGCATTTCACAACAACTTCGCGAGCACGCCATACGACGTCATCAATCCCTTTGAGGTCGACCGCCGCCTGGCTGCCAGCGAACTCTCGTGGCGCGACGTTAAGCCCGAGCGGCTCGCGGAAATCCTCGCTGCCGATGCCGTCGTAGAAGGCACCGTCAAAGCCCTGGTGCGCGACACAAACGGCCTCCGAACGAACGTGAGGCTGACGCTGGCCGTGAAGATGCGCGACCTGCGGACGGGGCTGGAACTGTGGACGCTCGAACGGAAGGTGAAGAGCCGTTCGGGCGTTCCCCGGAATCCGGATGAAGCCGCAGAAGAGCTGCTTGGCCGGATATTCGGCCGTCCGGGGCGGGCACTGGCACAAGCGGCCGACGAGGTCTCGCGCAAGCTCGTGGCCAAGCTCCCGGTCTCGGCCAAAGATATTCCTCTCCACGTCGATTCGCTGACGGTCAGCCCATCACGGTGCACCGTGCCACCCGGCTCGACGCTCCAGATCGCTCTGCGCGCCGAGAGGAACCTGGATATCGCCGTCTCACTGGCGACGGGCGGGAAACCAGTCAAGCTCGACGAGGCGAATCCCGGCGCGTACCGGGCAAGTCTCCCGATCACTGAAGATGACGAGGCACCGGCCACGGCCGTCGCAATCATCCTGGGCGGCGACCGGCCCGCAACGATCATCGACCCGCTGCACGTCTTTGCGGTTGATGCAACGCCGCCTTCCGTTCCCGCCGAAGTGAGACTCGCGACGCTCCGCGACGGCGTTCGGCTGCAATGGCAGAGCGACCCCGAGGTGCTGACGTATCGGATCAAACGTCGCGTCGGCCACGAGCCGCTCAGGAATATCGGCGAGACGAACAACACGTGGTTCGTCGACAAAGGTGCGAAGCCGTCGGCGTCGAATGCATATCGCGTGATTGCCGTTGATGCCGCCGGCAACAGCAGCGAGGTATCCCAGCCGGTCGCCGTCCAGCTTCCTTCAGCCGGCCCGACGACACTTCCTTTGCAGATTACCGGCAATATGACGCTGCTGGCCTTCGGAAGCCCGTATCTCTTGCCCGGCGACGTGAAGATTGCCGAGGGTGCGACGCTGACGCTGGAGCCGGGCACGACCATGCACGGGCTGGGCCACAGGCTGGACGTGCGAGGCACGCTGCTGGCGAAGGGCGCACTGGGCGGGCGCATCACTTTCACTGGCGGAGCCGGCCAGGCCGTCCTGGGTTCGTGGGAGGGCATCGCGCTGGACGGTGCCGGCAGCAACAAGACTGTGCTGAAGCACTGCGTCGTTGAAGGTGCGCGCTGCGGCGTCGGCTGCACGTCGTCGTCGCCGGTGATTTCGGAATGCAGATTCAGGCGCAATATCACCGCTGTCGAATGCGTGGCGGGCTCGGCCGCAAGTGTGACGAACTGCCGGTTCTCCGACAACTTTCTCCGAGCGGTCGCCGTCCGGCTGGCAGCCCCGACGGTCCGCGGCAACGATTTCGGTTCGGAAGAGCGCCTGAGCGTTGATGAGCGCAACGATCCGGTGACGCTCGACGGCAATTGGTGGAATTCGCTCGAGCCGTCTAATATCCGCCGGCGTATCACCGGACCGCATCAACTGATGAACTGCCTCGACATGCCGGGCGGCACGGCTGTCAGAATGGATATGCTGAAGCTCTTTGAAGAAGCCGTGATGGCTCCGCTGCTGCCGACGAAGGCCCGCCTGCTGCTTGCAGCGACCGATGCCGAGCCGGTGTTCGTGCGCGGATTCGTCGAACTGGCGTATCTCTATAACGGCGCCGGACGGGCCGATCAAGCCCTGCTCGTGCTGAAGGGGTGCGTCGAGAAGAACCCCGAGAATGCCCAAGCGTGGTTTCACTATGCGCAACTGGCCGCGCGGCGGCGGGAGAATACGACGGCCCATGAGGCCTTCGCCAGGGCCGCGGAACTGGGGCCTGACCTGCCCGCGGCGCAGTACGGCGTCGGCGCGATGGCGGCGAACGAAGGCCGGCTCGACGAGGCGGCCAGGTACGTCGGACGCTACGTAGCCCTGATGCCGAACGCATACAAGGCTCTGCGTGTCTACGGCGAAGTCCTCGCCCGCCAGGGGCGCCCGGTTGAGGCCTATGGCCCGTTGAGGCGGTCGGCCGAGTTGACGCCGAGCTACACCAGCGGGCAGCTCTCACAGGTGCAGGTTCAGCAGGCACTGGTCTTGCTGGAGCTCGGCCGCATCAGCGAAGGCGTGAGCATCCTCGCCGGCGCGACCAGCCTCCGACCGAAAGCGGCGTTCCTGCGCACGCTCTACGGGGCTGCTCTCATCCGGTCGGGTGATGCTTCGGCCGGTCTCCAGCAATGGAGCGAAGCCGTCCGCCTTCAGCCCGGCGCCGACAATTCCCGCCACCTCGGCAGGATCGTCAAGCGATATAAGTGAACTACCACCGGCTTGAAACTGGTATGTGTTCAGCATTGCAGCGCAGGCAGGCCATACCAATCACGAGCATGACTGCACGATCCGGCGCGTTTCGGCCACGTCGGTGCGCATCTGCCTGATGAGGGCGTCGATGGTGCGGAACTTGATCTCTTCGCGCAGGAAGCGGATGAACTGGACTTCGACGTCTTCCGCAGTGATGGCCTGGTCGAAGTCGAGGATGTGGACTTCGACGGCATCGGAGGGTTTGGGCGGGGTGAAGGTCGGGCACGGCCCGATATTTGCCACGGCGATATGCGTTCGGCCCTGCACGAGGGTCTCGCAGGCGTATATGCCGGGCGGCGGGACGGCTTCGTGATGCAGATCGAGGTTCGCGGTCGGGAAGCCGAGGGCCTTTCCACGCCCGTCGCCGGGGACGACGGTGCCAAGCAGCGAGACCCGGCGGCCGAGCATGCGTGCTGCGTTGTCGAGATCGCCCGAGATGATTCTCTTGCGGATGGCCGTTGAGCTGATCGAGATGCCGTCGAGCATTACGGCTTTCGACTGGCGGACCTCGAATCGGCCGTCTTTCTCGAAGTGGCGGAGGAGCTCGACGTTGCCTTCGGCGCCTCGTCCGAAGCGGGAGTTGAAGCCCCATTGAACGCCCCGGGCTCCGAGCGCATCGCAGAAG
>JAUWKK010000355.1 GCA_030614245.1 Planctomycetota bacterium
AGGCCGGAGTATGCAGTTGTCAGTCGGGCTCTGTCAGCAGTCAGTCTTCATGTTTCAGGCGTAATGAATAAGGCTTCAGGCCTCAGGAAGGCAGTGAAAAGTTATCAGTTCATTCGGCCTTTCCCGCGTTACTGATTACTGATTAAGGAGAGACCCGCATCCCTGAAGTCTGAAGTCTGTAGACTCTGAAGGAAGGGATCTTTCATTCTGAGTTTGACGAAGAATCTTTAGCATAATAACCCGCAAGTGGTGAAAGATGCTTTGCCCAGGCTCAGCATGACAAGGAGTGTTGTCATGGAAGAGCGCCATCGCCTGCTGATCGTCGACGATGAGCCCCGGATCGGCCAGCTTTTAACCGATCTGCTCTCCCGCGAGGGCTACACTGTCGACTCCTGCCTGACGGGTGGCGACGCGCTGAATATGCTCCGGGGCGATATCTATGATATGGTCATCTCCGACCTGAAAATGCCGGGGATGGACGGCTTTGAGCTTATAGAGAGCATCCGGGCGGAGCAGCCGGACGTGCTGAAGGTGATGATGACGGGCTATGCGACCGTCGAGACCGCTGTACAGGCGCTCAAGCACGGAGCCGATGATTACGTTACGAAGCCGTTCGATGTCGATGAGCTGCGCAAGGTTGTCGGGCGGCTGCTCGAAACACGCCGGCTTGCCAGGGAGAACCAGGAACTACTGGAACGTATCAGGCAACAGGCCTCCGCAGGGGCGAAAGATGTTTCGCCCGTACAGCCGAAAGATTTCTCGCTCCTACTCGAATGCAAGATCGCGCAATCGCACGCCATCAACCAGATCAGCCAGACCATCACGGCGCTGTTGGATCTCGAGGACATGCTCGGCGCATGCCTCGGGCTGGTCAACCAGGAAATGCACGTCGAGCGCTCTTCGATCATGCTCGTCGAGGGCAGCGGCACCCATCTCGTCGTCAGGGCCGTCGAAGGCGCCGGTAATGACCTGCTTGGCAAGCGCCAGCGTGTGGGCGAGCGCATCTCAGGATGGGTCGCTCAGCGCAAAGAGTCCCTGCTCATCGAGGACATCGGCAACCATCGCCATTTCCGCGCGGATTCGACCCGCTACAAGTCTAAGTCACTCCTTTCGGTACCTGTGATGTATCAGGGGCGCCTGATGGGAGTCATGAACCTGACCGACAAGCGCGAGAACAGGGCGTTCACTGAAGATGACCGCGAGTTCCTCGAGACGGTTGCCGGCCAGTTGGCTGTGGCCATCGAGAATGCTCGGCTGTACGCTGAGTTGAAGGCGAACTCGCTGAACGCCGTCTCGGCCCTGGCTCAGAGCATGGAGGCCCGCGCCGCCTTCACCGCCGGCCACTCGGAGCGCGTGGCCGAGCAGTCCGTCCGCATAGCGCAACAGCTCGGGCTTTCAACCGACAGCCAGACGATGCTGCGCAGCGCCGCCCTGCTTCATGACATCGGCAAGATCGGTATCAGCGAAGTGATCCTGCTCAAGCCGGAACAACTGGACTCTGACGAACAGCTCATCGTCCGCATTCATCCTGAAGCCGGCGAGCGGATAATTCAGTCGCTGGGCTTCCTCGACCGGGTGAGTCTCATCGTGCGGCATCATCACGAGCGCTGGGACGGTGGCGGTTATCCCGATGGTCTGCGCGGCGAAGAGATACCTTTCATCACGCGCATAATGTCGCTCGTGGATGCGTATGATGCGATGACATCGGAGCGCCCATACAGGGCGGCACGCTCATCTGAAGAAGCTGTCAGCGAGATCGAACGCTGTGCGGGGACGCAGTTCGATCCGCAGATGGTCGAAGTCTTCAAGAGGGCGATTTGAGCTGACAAACCGCCCTGCCCGCGGCAGCTCCGCATCAGGAGGACAGGCAGGCAGGCGAAAGGACGGAGGGAGTAGGTCTTGAACTGTCTGCGCGCGGGGTGCGGCAACCCTGTCCCCGACGGGACGCGCAAGTTCTGTTCAGACGAGTGTGCTAAGCTGTACCACCGGAACCGAAAGGGGCCAGGCGCGCTGCGTGAACGGGGCAAGGAAAATGTCCTGGATTCCGGCTTGCGTGTCTGTCTGGGCTGCGACGTTGAGTTCCTCTCCGACGGCCCCTGGAACCGCCTGTGCGAAAAATGCAAGCGGCGCGAAGTTTACAAGTAGCTCCAGATGTGGGACAGGCATCTTGCCTGTTTTGTCAGGCTGGAAGCCTGACCCACTGCCGAAAGGCTTTGCTGCCGATTACCGGCACTATTCCGCCCCGGTATCCCACCACGCTAATCACGCATTGTCCTTCTCGATCATGAACGACCCCATCACTAGCACGTCCATCCCGCTCTTGACGTAGGTGTCCCAGGCATCGGCCGGTGTGCAGACGATCGGCTCGCCACGGACGTTGAATGACGTGTTGAGCACGACGGGGGTACCGGTCACTTCGCCGACCTTCGTTATCAGGGCGTGAAACAGCGGGTTGGCCTCGCTCGATACCGTCTGGACTCGGGCGGTGCCGTCGATGTGTGTGACCGCCGGCAGCAGGTCGCGTTTGTCGGGCCGGACAGGTGGGACGAGCAGCATGAACGGACTCTCGCAGTCGATCTCGAAGTAATTCGATGCTTCCTCGCGAATCACCGATGGGGCGAACGGCCGGAACTTCTCGCGGAACTTCACCTTCGAGTTGACGATATCCTTCATCTGCGGGTTGCACGGATTGGCCAGGATGCAGCGGCTGCCGAGCGCGCGCGGCCCGAACTCCATCCGACCCTGGAACCATCCGACTACCTTATCTGCGGCGATGTGCCGGGCGGTTTCAGCCAGCAGTTTATCCTCGCTCAGCTTCCGGCAGGCGGCGCCCGCCCCGTCGAGGAACTCTCTGATCTGCTCGTCGGAGAACTCCGGCCCCCAGCAGGTGTGGTTCATCACGAACTCGCGCGGCCCGCCCAGCAGCGTATTGCAGATGAGAAACGCCACACCGAGCGCACCGCCGTCGTCACCCGCTGCCGGCTGGACGAATATCCGCCTGAAGCTGCTCTCCTGGAGTATCCGCCAGTTTGCCACGCTGTTGAGCCCGACCCCGCCGGCAATGCAGAGGTTGTCGACGTGATACGTATCATGCAGGTTCGCGGCCATCTTGAGCAGGATTTCTTCGATGATCTTCTGACCGGATGCCGCGAAGTCGCGGTGGAAATCGGTGATCTCGCCCTCGGGTGGCCGCGGCTGCTCGCCGAATAGGTCCACCCACCGGCCGCTGAACATCCGTCTGGCGCTGAGGTGATAGGCGAAGTATC
>JAUWKK010000380.1 GCA_030614245.1 Planctomycetota bacterium
CGATCGAAGCCGCAAGAGCGTTATGAAGCCGCACTCGATCGCGCGCGCTCAATCCACTTTCGGCTCGACGGCAAAGTTCCTCGCAGGCCACGCTATAGAACCTGTCGCCGTCCCGCTCTTCCACCACCAGCAGACCTTCCGAAACGAGGTGGTTCAACGCGAAGTACAACCGGACGCCGTCCTGGCGCGTCACGGGTTGGATGACGGCGAAGTTGAACGCGCGCTCGGCCAGGCAGCAGATATCGAAGACCTCCCTGATCGGCGTCGGCAGCGCCTCGCATCGGTCGATCAGAAGCCGCGAGAGCTCGGCATCAAGCCGACCCGAATCCCGGCCGCTCAGTTCATATCCGTCGTCGGTTTCAATGAGCACCTTGCGGTCGGCCAGCGACGCGAGCGCGAGTCGAATCGTGCCGGGGATGCCCTTGGATACGCGATAGAGACCGTCGATGATGCTCTCAGCCGGCCCACGCGTGCCCAGGATGCCGGCGGCGAGCTTGAGCGTCCCGTACTTAGTCAGCGGCTTGAGATACATCTCCTCAACTAGCCCGGCCCGCGTCAGGCCGACGAGCGACACCTGCAGCGGAGCGTTGACCCGACTGCCGTCGTCGCGCAGCCCACAGCAGATCAGGAACCTCTCGGCCCCCGCCGAACGAACGAGATACTCCAGCATGCGGCACGCGACCTCGTCGGCGCACTGGAAATCATCGAGAATGACGACGAACTTGCCCTCGGGCTGCACGACGGCCCAGAGGTCGCAGAGCGCGTCGGCCGCGCGGTGCGGATCGCAGGTGCGATGCGAGCGTCGGCCGCAGCGCCGGTGCGTGGCATCTGAGACGATCGGCGCAAGGTCTTCGAGCCAGCGCCCGAAAGTGTGCGCGGGCAGGTTGTCACGTCGACTCTCGACCTGCTCCAGCAGTTCCTCGGCCATCCGGCCGAAAGGATTGAATACGGCGGAGCCGCCGCCCTGGCTCGGCTCGTGCTCGGACGCGAATACCTGGTATCCCCGCTCCTGCACCATCCGGGCGAACGCCCGCATCAGGCGCGTCTTGCCGATGCCGCGTTCGCCGCGAATGAGAAATAGATTCTCGCGGCCCTTCCTCGCAGAGTTCAAGGCAGTTGCGAGCCGCTCGAGTTCAATGCTGCGCCCGACCAGATCAGCTTCGGGAAGGTTCGCGTTCGCAGGCTTCACGACACCTTGCGCTGTCTCAACGTCGGCAGCCGGCGCCTCGGGCCTGTCTGCATGCTCTTCTGACTTCCGCTCCGCCAGCAGGATATTCTGCGGCTTTATGTCGCGATGCACGATCCCCTGCCCGTGCGCCGCCATCAACCCGTTCGCCACCTGCTTGATGATCTCGACGGCCTCCGCCGCCGGTAAAGGCCCCTTCTGCATACGGTCGGCCAGGCTGCCGCCATCCACATACTCCATCGCAATGTAATGGTGCCCGCCCGCGACGCCGTCTTCGTACATCTCGACTATGTTGGGATGGCACAGCCGTCGGACGAGCTGAGCCTCGCGATCGTGAAAACGCCTGAGGTAATCGGGCGAACCGGCCAGGGCCTTTCGCACCACCTTGAGCGCAACGACCGCCTCGTCCTCGGTATCGAACGCCTTGTAGACTTCGCCCATTCCGCCTTTGCCCAGCGGCTGGATGATATTGTACCTGCCGACGCGCGCCGGCGGCTCCGTAGCAAGGTATCGCTTCTTGATTGAAATGGGCGGCTCGCCGACGTAGAGCTTCGAATCGCCCACGCGGATCATGTCCCCGTGCTTGATCTCTACGAGGTCGGCTACGGGCTCACCGTTGAGTTCGGTGCCGTTCCTGCTGTCGAGGTCCCGCAGAAACATCCTGCCGTTCTCGCAGGTGATCACCGCGTGAATGCGCGAAGCCCGGATATCGTCCACGTGCACATCCGAGGAGCGCCCGCGGCCGATCATCAGCGGGCCCTCGACCTGATGGATCGCCAGAAGGCGCTTGCCTATTGTCACAAACAGGCGAGCCACGTCGTGCCCCCAGGGTTAACAACAGTCGTCAACCCAATAATACCCGCAATGGCGCGCCGTTTCAATCTGGGGTTTGCCTGCCCGCCCCCCAGCCGCGTGGGGCGATCATCACCACAAACTCGCCCTTCGGCGGATGTTGTTCGAAGTGCTCGAGCAGCTCGCCTGGAGTGCCCCGGATGAATTCCTCGAATTTCTTCGTAACCTCGCGGCCGACGCACAAGGGCCGTTCGCCCAGCGCCTCGCGGACGCTGCCCAGCAGCTTGACGATACGGAACGGCGATTCGTAAAGCACTACGGTCGCATCGAGCTCGCCGAGTTCCGCCAGGAACTTCAGGCGTTTGCCCGGCTTCTTCGGCGGGAAGCCTGCGAAATGGAACCTGTGCATCGGCAGCCCCGAGGCCGACAATGCCGCGACGCTCGCGCACGCACCGGGGATCGGGATCACATCCTGTCCCGCCTCGATGCAGCGGCGCACCACCCGGTAGCCCGGATCGGAAACCGACGGAGTGCCTGCGTTCGAGACCAGTGCAACACTTCCGCCCTCGGCTACGAGCCGCACGATCTGATCGGCGCGGGCGGCCTCGTTCTGCTCGTGATAGCTCAGCAGCGACGCATGCTCGATTCCTAAGTGCTTCAGCAGCCTGCCGGTCTTGCGGGTGTCTTCAGCAGCTATTACGTCCACTTCGCCCAGCAGGCGCACGGCGCGATAGGTGATGTCCTCCAGATTGCCGATTGGCGTGGCGACAACATAAAGCGGCATGGTGCCTCCGGTTGACACGCGGAACGTGATCCGGTTGAGATTGTAGCGCCGAGGGCCGATGCAAACAACAAGGCGACTTCATGTGAGTCTGTATCCAGATCGTGGGGAATGCTGGCCAACCGTGATCCAGAGGCAATGGATGTTTCCAACCCGAATCGCATGCAAGCTGATCGCTGGCCGCGTAGCGGCCAAG
>JAUWKK010000411.1 GCA_030614245.1 Planctomycetota bacterium
CACCAATGTCGATCGAGTCGGTTATAATCGTGAACAGCGACAAGCAGCGAAGCGGGCTGCTGGTGCAGATGCTCGAGATGGCGGGCAGGGAGGCTGCCGTCACCGACAGCACGGCCCGCGCCTACGAACTGCTCGCAACCAAACTCTACGACACGCTCTTTCTCGACGCATCGCTGCTCGATGTGCCCGGAATGCGCACCGCAGGCGACATCAGGGCCATCGCGCCGCATCTGCCTGTAGTCCTGACTGCAACGGAGAGCAGCCCTGCGGTCTTCGCTGCCATGATCAAGTTATGCGCAGACGAACTGCTGACCGAACCTTTTACAAACGAACAACTTGCGACGCTCCTCGACCGGCTCGACGAACGCGAGCGGCTGCTCGACGAAAACCACTACCTCTGGGACGAACTCGCCCGCGTCTACGGATACGACGACCTCGTCGGAACCGATCCGGGCATGGCCGAAGTGCTGCGGCAGGCCACTCGAGTGGCCCAGACCGATACCGCAGTGCTCATCCAGGGCGAAGAAGGCACCGAGAAGGAGCTCGTCGCCCAGTATATCCACCGCTCCAGCGACAGAAGAGGCTCCGGGCCGTTCATCAGGTTGAACTGCTCCGGCATCAGCCCCGAGCTGTGCGCTCGAGAGCTCTTCGGCTATGAAGACGCTCACGGCAAGCAGCCCGGCCGCGTCGAGCTCGCCGCAGGGGGCACGCTTTACCTCGAAGATATCACCGCTCTCCCGCTACAGATGCAGGCGCGGCTGCTCGCACTGCTGGAGGACCATCTGTACCTGCGCGAGGGCGGATATCGATACATCCCCGGCCGCGCGCGCGTGACCGCCGCCACAAGCTGCGATCCGTACGACGAGATGCGCGACGGCCGGCTGCGCGAAGACCTTTTCTTCAGGCTCAATATTGTGCCGCTCTTCGTGCCGCCCCTGCGCAAGCGCCCGGGCGCCATCCGTCCGCTGGCCAATCACTTCGCACGCAAGTTCGGCGTGGAGGGAGGCATCGACGAGCTTATCGGCAGCGGACGGTGGCGGAAGATGGAGAACTACGAGTGGCCCGGCAACGTGACGGAGCTCGAGGGCGAGGTGCGCCTTGCCGTGCTGCGCGCCGGCCCGCTGCACACCTCGGCCCCGTGGGATGACGACGAAGACCTGTAGGAGAGAAGACGAACGTGCATGCGCAGGATCTGAAGCAGGACTTGATGGCGAAATACCACGCGACCGGCGACGTCGAAGTGCGCGCCAGTCTGATCCTGCATTGCATCCCGCTCATCAGGTATGTCGTCGGCAAGCTCATACCAGGAACGCCAAACGACCTCGAGCGTGATGATCTCGGCGACTCCGGTGTGTACGGCCTGATAGATGCAATCGAGCGGTACGATCCGCGGCGGCGGATGAAATTCGAGAGCTACGCCATACTGCGAATCCGCGGCGCCGTGCTCGACGAACTGCGGGCACACGATTTCAACCCTCGCACCGTTCGCAGGCGCGTCAGGCACGCCGAAGAGATCCGCAAGCGGCTGCTCGAAAGATACGGCGACGCGCCGATGGAGGTCCCTCTCGATGAACTCTTCGGAGGCGACGACACCGATGATGCACGGCTCATCACCTTTGTCTCAATCTACGACCGGGCACCGGGCCGACGGGGAGACGACGGCTCGCTGCTCATCGACGAACTCAAGGACGAGGACACCGACGGCGCCGCCGAACGAGCCGAGCGCGGCGAGATCGTCGAAGCTCTCGAAGACGCGGTTGGAGAGCTCCCAAAATACGAAAGACTGGTCATTACGATGTATTACTACAACGGAATGATGATCAAGGATATCAGCCGACTGTTCCAGGTGACTGAATCGCGGATATCACAGGTCCACGGCCGGGCATTGCGACAGCTTCGCTCCAAGCTGAAGGCTTTCGTCTGAGGAAGACACCTATGGGTGACCTACGAGACACCAGCACAACGATCGGTAGGTTCTCCCGGGCGTGCTATATGGTGACAATCTCGCACAGCGAGACCGACCCGGTATGCGGCCCGGCATTCTATACAACCGAGCCGCTCGACCCGGAGATATTCGACGACCGCGGCCCAGCCGGACAAGTGGTCGCCGCGGATCATCCCATGCACGATGTCTACATCACGCCAGCCGGCCAGGACGATACAGGCGAAGATGACGACAAGCCCCAGCCCGTTCACCTCCTCGCCTGGGACCTCCTCGTAGGAGTGCTATTCTTCGCATCAGGAAAACCACCCGTACCGTGCCGCTGAGCGCGGCTCCAGGCGTAAGGATTCCACGGGGGCAGTCGCCCACCTTTCCGGCGGATGGCTGTCCCCGATAGATTCAACTTGTATACTTGTGGCGGGCTTTCCATATCCGGCACTACTCCGCCCCGTTGGGGCTGGGATTTCACTCGCCAACCTTACCCACGGCGTCGCCGTGGGCTGTTCTATTTCGCCCCGTTGGGGCTGGGATTTCACTCGCCAACCTTACCCACGGCGTGGCCGTGGGCTGTCTTACTCCGCCCCGTTGGGGCTGGGATTTCACTCGCCAACCTTACCCACGGCGTTGCCGTGGGCTGTTC
>JAUWKK010000148.1 GCA_030614245.1 Planctomycetota bacterium
TCAGGCCTGTAGAGTCGATGGTGACATTCCCAGTCGTGGACGTGATACCCTGCGTGATATCCATCGCCCCGCCCGCGTCGATGTCGATCTTGCCCGTAGCCGACTGCAGCGCGGCTGCAAGGGTGACGTTGCCCGTATGATTGATTGTTATCAGGCCATCGGTGGTTGTGGTGATAGTGGCGCCGGTATTGTCGAAGTCGGTTCCGGTGGTAACGAAATCGCCGCTGTCGCCCATAGTGACCGTATTATTGACGTCGACGTTGCCCGTTCCGGCAGTAAGCGTCAGGTCGTTGCCGCCGCCGGTGACGGTGCCGTTGATGGTGATGTTTCCGGCTCCAGCGCCGGTGCTGAGGATGACGTTGCCGCCGAGCGTGGTGTCGTTGTCCCAGATGATGTTGCCGCCGTCGCCGGTAGTGGTCACGTCGCCGGCTGTATTGAGCAGGCCGGCCTTGTTGACACCGAATGCGACGTTTCCGGTAGTCGTCTGGACGTCGCCATTGGCGCCGACGGTCGAGAGGCCGGTGGAGTCAATGTCCACGTCTCCCGTAGTTGACGTTATGCTTTGAGTGATGCCCAGCGTGCCGCCGGCGTCGATGTCGATCTTGCCCGTAGCCGCCTGGAGTGCTGCCCCGACGGTGACATTGCCGGTGTGGTTTATTGTGACAGTTCCGGCGCCGCTCGTGGTTATTGTTCCGCCGGTGTTGTCAAAGTCGACGCCCGTGCTCGCGAAATCCCCGCCCTCGAGAGAAATGGCGGCGTTGATGTCGACGTTGCCCGCGGCGGTGAGAGTGAGGTTGAGCGTATCGGCGTCGGGAGTGCCGTCGGTGATCGAATTGTTGATGATGATGTCGTTGAGGGCTATTAGCTGCAGGCCTTTGTTGGTTCCTATGCCGTGGAAGTCCAACGGGGTCGAGAGCGTGATGTCGCCGTTCTCCAAGTTGGGTGCGGCCGTCCCTGTGCTGATTGTCACGGTCGCGCCGCCGGCGGCAGCCGTCAGGGCGTTGGTGACCAGTGTAACGCCGAGCTGGGCCGTATCAGCGGTGGACTCGAAGGGATGAGCGGCGTTTATGTTGACGTTACCGCCGCCTGCCACAATCGCAATGTTGTTCGGGTCTATGAGCCAGTGCCCGCCTGCGCCGTTGGGCGCTCCGATATCGGGTGCGCTGGCGATCTCGAAGTATTCGAGGCCTGAGGTTTCGACGAATCCGCCATCACCGCAAAGCGTTCCACCGCTGACGCTGATGTCGCCGTAGATTCTGGCTGCTTTCTCTGCGAAGACTATCACCGTGCCGCCATCGCCGGCCTCCAGTGCGGCTGCGTTGATGACCGAATGGGGGCCGACAAATACATATGATGCATTTCGGAGGTCGCCCTGGCCCTGCAAGTCGCCGCCGATCCTGACGGTTCCGCCGCCCGCTGTTCCCGATGCGTCGATCTCGGCATCGAACAGGCCGACCTTGTCGCCTGTGATGGTGATGTCGCCGCCGATACCGTCTGCGGAGCTGTCGGAGGCATCTATCTTGCCCGCGATGGAAACGACGCCGCCATCGCCGCCCTCGATGTTGATGTCGGCGGCTTTCATGTCGCCGGTGTTCAGTATCGCCATCGAGTATATGTCTCCGGCTCCCATGTTGATCGTGCCGCCTGGTGCTGAGATGTCGCCTGCGTTCTCGACGCCCGTCCCGGCGGGATCAGCCGGTGCACCGGCAGTCTCGATCTTCACAAAGATGTGCCCACCGCGCTCGGTAATATAGATGTCGTCACCTGCCGACATAATCACAGTGCCTTCGTCGGCGGTGATTGATCCGAGATTGGCAACGTAGCGTCCGATCAGGCTGACGGTCTTACCATTTATGGTGCCTTTGTTGATGACCGAGCCTGTTGCGTCGGTGAATCGATGTATATTGCTCAGGAAATCCTGGTTCGTCATATTCGCGGCAGCGGCGTAGATGCCGGCGACGTCGACGATGGACCCGGCTCCGAAGATGACTCCGGCGGGGTTGACGATGTACACCTGGCCGTTGGCAAGCAGCGAACCATTAATGTACGTGGGATCCGCGCCATTGATCCTGTTGAGCACTCTCGCGCTGGCTCCCGGCTGGACGAAGCGCACCGTCTCATGGGATCGAATGTTGAAGCTCTGATAGTTGATGATGCTGTTGTGACTCGCCGTGATCGTCGTCGTGCTGCCCCTGTGCTTGAACTGCACGTTACCTCGGGCGACCCGCGCACCCCGTGGCGCGGCGAATGCCGGGTAATTGACCATTACCAACGCGAGAAAGCATCGCAACATGATGCCGAAAGACTGGCGGCCGATGCTAGTGTTCGCCGTGCTGCGTTCCATCATCTTCGCCTCCGAAAGCATTTGCTGCTTGTTCACTTACTCTTGAAAACCCAAATGAATATACTGATTGGCCCCGTAGTGCCTTAAAAAACGATCGTGGCCTCCACATGCACTCGGCTGTCGCCGGAGTCCACTTCACCTCCCGCTGCGTCCTCGAGGGCGCCGCCCCAGTCGGCACGCAACGTCAGGTTGTTGAGCAACTGGAGCTCAAGGCCGACGCCCGTGCCGGCGAGGCTCTCATCACTCTCGTAGGATCGCTTAGTCGAATTATACGTGTGCCCCACGTCGAAGAATGCTCTGAAGATGAGATCCCAGTCCGGCCTGCCATACACGTGCTGAGGTGCGAATCGGAACGGCCTGCCGAAGAACGTGGTCTTGCCGGGGTCCGGCTGCGCTCTGAACGACCTGGGGATGTGATACCTGTATTCAACCGAACCGATGACGGCCGAATCGCCGGCGGTTATGGACTCTTCATATCCGCGCACCGTGTGGAAACCACCCACGACTTCCTCCATCTGGGGGATGAGACGGTTTCCGGTGTACTGTCCCTTGAACGACACCTCGACCTCATGAGCCAGCGTGGACGACTCCGGTGTGCTCACGTCCCTCCACGCTTCGCCGTCCAACAGCGGCTCGAGGTACTGCGAGGGCCGCATATCCCACTTTAGGATGGCCCAGTCGCCGGCCGGGGTGAGTCGGCCAAACCTGCCGAGCTGGTCGGAATTACTTGATGAGACATTCGACTGGCTCCATTCGAGCATCAGGCTTCCAGACGTGGATGAAGTGTCTCTGTAACGCTCGAAGCGAAAGCCCGTGTAAGGCAGGAAGAGATCGTCTTCACCTTTAAGCCCGATAACCTGATTGTCGACTGAGATGTTCCGCCACGTGGCTCCGCCGACGAGGTCTACGAAGAAGTCTTCGTGCTGATAGACGTTCGCGATGATCTCGCCTCCGGCCGACCAGCCGTCACCGGTGAACTTTTCGTTAGCGAAGCCGATGTCCGAGGCGGTGAACTCTGAGCACGTAGCGAAGACCTTCCAGCGCCAGCGTTCGGTCCCCGGCACGGGGGCCTCGTACGAGCCGATATAGGCTCGCGCGTCGTCGGAAAGGCCCGCAGTGATGTAATCGAACTTGAAGACGTCGTCGTTGCCCGTGACTTGGTTGTGTATAAAGCCGAAACGATAACGGCACTTGTCGGTCTGCTCGGTTCCCGTGTTCGTCACCTGGGAGTAGACCATCCACGGTTTGTTCTCGCTGACGAGGAAGTCGAGTGCCACGTCGCCCGCGCCTGCTGAAGCTACGGCGACGTCGACCCTGCGCCCCGGATGGCGGTTCAACCGGTGAATGAAGCTGGCCAGCAAGTCTCTCCGGAGCAAATTGCTGCGCCCGTCGGGTAGTTGGGCGGTCGGATCACCCGGCTGGATCGGCGAACGCTCCTTGATGACCTCGTGAGCGGGATTGTCGATTCTCTTGCCGGCGGGGATACGCTTGCCCGACGCAATAGTCCGCAGTTGCGTCGCCTCGCCCATCATCACGAGGATTTTGAGCGTCCTCCGATCCGCCGGGCGAACATCCTCGCCGCGGGCGATATCTTCAGGACTGGGCGCCACATAGATACCGATGTAGTTCAGGTCCTCTTTGAAGTAATCGACGATTCGCTGATTGATGAGGCGAATCGCACTGGCGAAGAACTTCTTCTCGCTTGCAGCTTCGTTGAACTCGCCTATCTTGAAGCTGACAGCGGGAATACCTGCACGCGGCGCGATATAGCCATCGATTGCCTGCCCGAGCACGATCTCGCGTTGGAGAACGTCATCAAGGGGCGGGTGGAACGGATGCTCCTTGGCGTATTGAATGATGAAGCCGCTGACTGGGAAGCTCGGGCCGTCGGCCTCGCTGGCAGACGGCGGCGGCACAACTGTATTGCCGAACTTTTCGCGCAAGGCCTTCGCTTTCGCCACGGCCTCGGCATCCTGGGGAGATACTCCCGCAGGGATACCCGAAGCGGCATACGCAATGCCTGCCAGCATCACGAAAACCGCGCCCGCAAAAAGATACAAGTGGCGGCACGGGCGTCTCGCTCGCAACACGCCACTTGTCCCTACGACTCTCGCCCTCTCGGTTTCAGCTTTATTCGCTTTCATCAGCGATGTTCCCCTCCACCAGAAGTAAAAGGCTGCATCAAAGAGAATCCCCCAGAAACGCGCAGTCTCCAGACTCGCGTCCTTTCGAGCGGTCTCTCGGGTCTTTCTTTGCTTGTTCCTCGTGAATCTCCAACACTTACGCGCCTGAATGATCATACAAATCCTAGTGTTCCAACTTTGAAATGCAAGGAGTTTTTTCTTTAAATTGGGATTTTCGAGGCGCTCGCAATTGCTGTTCCCTGCCGCCGTTACGGTGACCCCTTTCACCAGCACCTCTGCTGCCATGCGCTTTGGCGTGGTAGTGTGCGACCCGATGGGGCAAACGCCCCATTGGCCTCAGCGGGCACCCGAACGAACGGCCGTAAACTGTAACCCGCCCACACATGGCGGCTATTCCCGTCTCAATCACCACTTGGGAATCCCCCTCTCTCGCCCGCCAGACGCTACCTGCCCGATGGGCAGTTCTCCCCAGCTCTGCCGAAGCCCGGCACTCTCGACAGACAAAAAGCAGCTTCTCTAACTTGCTGCTACTCCCAGACTTATGGTGCCTTCGCCCGGTCGGGCGAAATCTTTCAAACGCAAGGGCACGGCTGTTGCTGCTTATCCCGAGCGAAAAGACAGCTGTTCAGTAATCAGTAATCAGTAAACTGGATACTGCTCACTGGACAACTGAGCTTGGAACACAAGTTTTTTATGCGTCCTCATCTTAACTACAAGGAGACAGTTATGAGGAAATTGGCAAAAGTGGCAACGTATTTTGCGGTCATCTCGATTTCTCTTGCTGCAGCGGCCGGCTGTAAAGGCACACCGGCACCCAAGGTAGAATCGTGCACTCCAGAGGCCGCCGTCGCCGCCGTGGAAAACCCTGCTGCTCGGGCGGATTACTACTCGATGTCCGCCGGTGACGCTCTGGGTAAGGCAATCTTCGCCGAAGGTCGCACTCTCGACCCGACAAGACTTGCTCAGGCCCAGGCCAAGCGCGTCGAGGCCTTCAGGCTTGCACAGGCCCAGAACAAGGACAAGTTCGCAAGTATCGAAAACGACTGAGACGTCGACAACGTGTAACCTTATGAATGCTGCGTCAGCCGCGCTGTAATCGCGGGCAGGCTGACGCAGCACTGCAATTGACATCCCCAAAACAGCGGGAACATCACCCGTCCCGCTGTTTCTCCGGGATGCCATCCGCTGCCCTCTATCTCAAGCGCGTCGAAGGACGAGCGAGCCGCGGTGGAGATCAAGACCTATTGAGGAACCCCGACGGTGCGCTTGCACCTGTAGGGCAGGCCTGACGGGCCGCATCCCCGCTAAGACACTATCCCAAAAGCCCGCTGTCAGCACCAGAATCCGCCCGCGGTGCCGAAGAATGGCGGATTCTCACCCTTGACGACACCTTTTGAGACCGTTTCTAAATACAAGCTCCAGCCTACCAATCAATCAGCGGCCATCCGCCAATCCACGCTATTCCTTCGGCTTGGGACCCGGTTCGAGAATGAGCGTGACTTTTGTGCCGGGCTTGGGACAAATCTTGCCGTTGATCTCGAGCATATCATCATCAACGCCCGCCTCGGTCGGATTATCGATTACCGTCGCGGCATCGTTGAAGGTCGTAACCAGGTTGCCCGCGATGTCGGCAATATAGGGCGTCTCGCTGTTTGCATCCATGATTGAGCCGGAGAAGACCCAGTACTGGCGCTTCATCGCGCGCTTCGCCTTGACGTTGTAGAGCAGGTCCTCCGCGCGGGCCGTGCGTTCCTTGCCGTCCTTTGTCCAGCGGACGGATATCTTGACGGGATCTCCGGTGGGAGGGCGCTTCTTCTGCTCCCACGAGACGGGCTTGCCGTTTTTCAGTCCGATAAGCAGCAGGGCCGCGTGCAGGTTGCTTGGCACGCACTCGCAGGTGATGACCGTCTCGTGCGTCTTGCCTGCGGGTGTGCATGCAAAGACTTCGATCATCATGCCAGGCGCATGCGTTATCGTGCCGTCGACTTCGACGCGCTTGTCGTCAATATATGCGCGCACCTTCCCCATATTGACAACCTTGGGCTTGGCCTCGCCGGCGATACAGGCCGATGCAATGAGACCGAGGCAAACCGCGGCGAAGTAGCGGCGCCCGCCCGGCGTGGCTGGCCGATCCCGGGTGCCACGTTCAAGCGTAGCTTGGACGTGCAGTTGCAGATGAGATGAGACACACGGCCAACCGGGGACGGTTGACCGTGCCACCCCGCCGCCTCGCGGGGCAGCCTTTCCAGGCTGCTGATTTATTGGCTGGCTGACCGCGGGCCCCACAGCGATCATGGGAAACACCTTGCCGGTCATTGTGCTGTCCTCCTCTATTACTACGGAGAGCAGAATATATTGAACATTCCTGACCGGCCGCGTCCACGATGCCACTCCACGGCAAGGAGCACGCGGCCGAGCGGGACGCGGTTGGCGCTCATAGCCCCATAGGGGCGAAGTACAATAGCCCAGGGCAACGCCCTGGGACAGAATGGGTGGACAGGCATCCAGCCCTGAAAGGGCGACGTAAACATACCCGCCTGCCGGCGGGCA
>JAUWKK010000352.1 GCA_030614245.1 Planctomycetota bacterium
GCCTTGGCCGCTACGCGGCCAGGAATCAGCTCGCTCGCGATTCCGATTGAAAACATCCATTGCCTCTGGAACACGGTTGTCCAGGATACCCCACGATCTGGATACAGACTCCATCGCCATCAGAGTTTTGCAAACTGCCCCTGTTTCAGCTAAAATACACGCCGGTCGGACAATATTGCATTCGGATGTAGTACGCGAAAGGTGAACATAACAAGATCGTAGCAGATCTCAAAGAGATCGATGGCCGCACGTATCCTGCCCGGCGGCGCACGCAGAATCTCGTCGGCGGCGCATCGCCCGTGCAGACAAAGGCGTTCTCGATGGGATACGTCACGCTCGAGCCGAAAGGCGGGCAGGTGCCGTGGCACAATCAAGACCAGGAGGAGGTCTACTTCGTCATCGAAGGCACGGGCGAGATGTGCCTGGGGGATGAACTCCGGCAGCTCGGCGGCGGCCAGGCGGTGCTGATACCGCCCGGCGTATTCCATCAGTTGACGAACGTCGGCGAGGAGCCGCTGTTTTTCATCTACTGCTACGGCCCGGCCGGCGACGTCGCACACTGGCGGCAGGAGCTTGCAGGCACGCTGCCGAAGGCCGGCGTCGACGTTCCGCCGCTGCCTGAAGGCGCGTGGCCGCAGTGCACTGAGAAGTGGAACCACAGATGAACACAGATAAGAGTGGTCGGGCTGTAGAGATCGGCCGTCTTCTCATCATCTGTGTTCATCGGGCGCCTGCCCGCCTACGGAGGGAACGCCGTGGGTATGGTAGAGTGGTGAAATCTCAGCCCCAACCCTACCTGAGGCGGGCAGGCGGGGCGGAGGACTGTAGCCACGCCCCGTACTTGCACGGTTGCATCAATCATCGCCACCCGGCCGCCAGGCTCTCTCTTTCTTGATGCGGCTTCGGAGCTTCTTCCCTTCGAGGCGCCGCCGTTTCGATGCGGCTGTCGGTTTCGTCCGTATTCGCCGCTTGCGGCGCGCGAGCGCCGACTGCAAAAGCTCGACGAACCGCTCGACGGCCGCGCCGCGATTCGCCGACTGGCTGCGATGACGCTGAGAGACGACGCGGAGAACGCCGTTCCTGTTGATTCGCGTGGCCAGGCGCGCGCTTATGCGGCGTTTCTGGCCGGCTGTGAGGCTGGGCGAGCCCGCCAGGTCGAAGAGCAGCGTCACGCGCGTATTCAGCTTGTTGACGTTCTGCCCGCCGGGGCCGCCGCTGCGCGACGTCGTGAACGCCAGTTCGTCCTCGGGGATTTCAACCGCCTGCGTGATTCGCAGCATCTGACTGCTCCCCCGAGGTGAATGCGCCGGGTCAGTCCAATTGGGCGGCTATCATCAGGTCGACCGGGGCGAAGTCGTCGGTCAGGAGCGGCACGGCGTCGAGATTCTCGGTCAGCGCCTTGTGAACGTACTGCTTGGCATGGAAGGCGAGGCCGGGGCTGGGAAGATTGAAATCGCCCGACTTGACGAGCCGGTGAGCCCGGCGCTCGATTTCAGCGGCGCCGACGCGGCGCTTCTGATCCGGCACGGCGATGAAGGCCGTATTCCCGCTCTCATCGTCTCCTACGGTACCATAGCCGCGCTTGCGGAAAATGTACACGTTTTCCCGACCGAAGACGGCGTTGAACGTCTTGAGGCACGAGCGGTACAGGCGATTGCGCCTGCCTTCGATAACGGCGATGATATTGGAGTGCACCACGCCGCCGGGGTTTAACCGCGAGCGAACATCCTCGTAGAATTCCCTCGTCAGCAGGTGAAACGGTATCCTGCTGCCGATGGAGTACGCGTCGAGTATGATCAGGTCGTATTTCTTTTCGCTCTGCTGGATGAAGACGCGCCCGTCGGCGACGTGTACGCGCATGCGCTCGTCCGGCTTGAAGCCGAAGTGCTTCTCAGCGGCAACGACCACCTTCGGATCGATCTCGACCGCGTCGATCTCGATGCCGTCGAACTTGTGGAACATCCTCGGCCCCGTGCCGCCGCCGAGGCCGACTATCAGCACGCTCCTGATGTCGCCCTTGAGAATGAACGGCAGGTAGAACAGTTGTGTATACCGGCTGGCAGGTTCGTAGTCGCTGTCGGGATACACGGAGCTCTGTTCGTACTGGTCGAATTTCAACACGCGCTGGCGTCGAAAGCCGTCAGTCCGATCGAGCACGACTATGTGTTGATAGGCGGATTCAAGTTCGTCGATGATGATAGGTTGCTGCCCCGAGTAATACTGGAGCACGTCGAACGTAGAGGCGGGTATGCAAACAGATATGCACAGCGCCGCCGCCGCGGCCAGCAGCAGTGCGGATACCGGCCGGCTCTTGTGTAGAATCCCCGGCAGCCATAGAAACAGGGCCGAAGCGATCAGCAGCCCGCCCAGCATCAGGATAATAGTCGAGACACGAAAAGTCTCGAGCAGGTAGAAAGCCGCCGCCAACGTGCCCGCGATGCTGCCGACCGTCGAGAGGGCATACAACCGCCCCGCTACGTTGCCCATCGTGCCGACCGACTTGGCCTCGCGCCGTACCGCAAAGGGCGAGACCATCCCGAGCAGTACGCTCGCCGGCAGGAACAGCACAACTGAGACCAGCAGCGGCTGCATGCGCGCCCCGAGCGGCATGGTGACGATTCCCCGGCAGACCGAGGCCGCAATGAAGCGGTCGATCAGCAGGACGACGCCCGCCGCAGCCACTATCGAGCACAGCAGCCCGACCGACGGCCTCCGGTCAGCCAGAATGCCGCCGACGTAGTAACCTAGACTCAGCGCGCCCATTATCACGCCGATCAAGCTGCCCCACACGTATATCGTGCTGCCGAAATAGGGCCCCAGCACCCGGCTGCCCGCAATCTCCCACGCCATCAAGCTCGCCCCGCAGGTGAACACCAGCAGCCGCAGGCGCATCGATTCACTGAATACCCCGGCCGCTTCCCGAGCGGGCGGACGTGACGTTTCCTTTCTCGGCATATTTGAATCGCTCCAGGTGTAATCGTTGCACGAATCCTGCAATCCGCTTCACGCATCGCGCGAAGCATCAGCCGTTCGTGCGAGATGATACCAGATCGGGCGGCAAATCAGAAGCACGAAGCCTTTTTTCGACCAGAAGCGGAGCGGCTTTCGAATAACTCTGGAACGGGCCCGCCTGCCTGTGCAGCGAGCGGAGCCACAATGGAACCACAGATGAACGCAGATAAACACAGATAAGATAGTCGGGATGCCGAGATGGGGTATGTGTTTGGCGAGTATAGAATATCGGCATTGATTTGCAGCCCCGTAAGGGGCGAAATAAAA
>JAUWKK010000050.1 GCA_030614245.1 Planctomycetota bacterium
ATCCTCGAGATGAAGCGTAAGTACGGCGACCCGCGCCGCACTGAGATTCTTGACGTCTTTGAGGACGATATCGATCTCGAAGACCTGATCGAAGAAGCGATGATGGCCGTGACGATCAGCCAGGACGGCTACATCAAGCGGATGCCGCTCTCGACGTACCGCAGCCAGGGGCGCGGCGGCAAGGGCATCACCGGCTCGTCTACCAAGGAAGGTGACTCCGTCGAGCACCTGTTCGCCGCGAGTACGCACGATTACATCCTCTTCTTCACCAGCCGAGGCAGGCTGCACTGGAAGAAGGTTTACGACATCCCGGAACTGTCACGCCAGGCGCGCGGCCGGGCGCTGGTCAACCTCATGCAGTGCGAAGACGGCGAGTCCGTCACCGCGATGATACCCGTCCGCGAGTTCGATGATCGCTTCGTGGTGATGGCGACGAGCTACGGGACTATCAAGCGGACGCCGCTGAAGGCATTCAGCCGGCCCAAGCGCAACGGCATCATCGCCGTCAAACTTCGTGAAGACCACAAGCTGATCGGCGTAGGGCTGACGGGCGGCGACCAGGACATCGTCCTCGGCACTCGCCAGGGCCGGGCGAACAGGTTCCATGAGAAGGAGGTCCGCTCGATGGGGCGCACGGCCTCGGGCGTCCGAGGCGTCAAGCTCCGGCCCGGCGACGAAGTCGTCGGAATGGTCGTGGTCGAGCCGGGAGTCACGCTGCTGAGCTTGTGCGAGAACGGTTTCGGCAAGCGCACGCCCATCGACGACTATCCCGTCAAGCACCGGGGAAACTACGGTGTCATCAACATCAAGACGAGCAGCCGCAACGGCCCCTGCATGGGCATCATCGGCGTGTTCGAGAGCGACGACATAATGATGGTCACCGCGCGCGGAATGATCGTCCGCACACCTGTGGAGAATATCCGCCCGATCGGCCGCAACGCGCAGGGCGTCCGTATGATCCGCCTCAACGACGGCGACAAGGTCGTCTCCGTCGCCCGCCTCGAGCACGAGGAAGACGATGAGACGCCCGAGACCGACGACGGCCAACAGAACGGAGAAGCGTAGTCGGCGCTGTGGTAAGGGGGCAAACACGGCCAACCGAGGACGGTTGACCGTGCCACCCGGCTGGGGATCGCAGCCCCGTAGGGGCGAAATAAGATAGCCGGCGCTGGCTGGAGCTTGCAGCCCCGGAGGGGCGATATAAGATAGCCCACGGCAACGCCGTGGGTAAAGTTGATGATTGAAATGCCAGCCCCAACGGGGCGGAATAATGCCACGAATCGGCAGGCTGGAATGGAACCACAGATAAACGCAGATAAACGCAGATAAACGCAGATGAGGAGTGGAACCACAGATAAACGCAGATGAGGAGTGGGACCACAGATAAGCTGGGCATGCAGGTAGGCCCTCCATAGGCGGGCATGCAGGCAAACACGGCCAACCGAGGACGGTTGACCGTGCCACCCGGCAGGGGATTGCAGCCCCGCAGGGGCGAAATAAGATAGCCCACGGCAACGCCGTGGGTAAAGTTGATGAGTGAAATCCCAGCCCCAACGGGGCGGAATAATGCCGCGAATGGGCGGGCCATGCCGCAGGCAGACAGGTTGGAAAGCCTGCCCCACGGAGAGATGCTGCCCTTGCATGGCCACAACTTCTCGCTCCTCTTGAGCGGAATCTCGAATGACCGCCGGGATTAACAGACTCCAGGTCAATCTCGAAAACGTCCGCGGGCGCATGGCGGCTGCGTGCGAGCGCTCCGGGCGGCCCCGCGGCGACGTCACGCTCGTTGCGGTGACCAAGTCGGTCGGGCCTGAGGTCGCGGATGCGCTTGCCGATCTCGGCGTGGCGGATATCGGCGAGAACCGCGTCCAGGACGCGATAGCGAAATCCCGCGAGATGAATCGCACGGATGCCGTCCGCTGGCACATGATCGGGCATCTACAGCGCAACAAGGTCAGGCGTGCGCTCGAGCTCTTCGGGCTGATCCATTCGGTGGACAGCGTTCGCCTGGCGGCCGAGATCGACCGCGTTGCAGGACCTCAGGGGCACGTAATGCCGGCCCTGCTCGAGGTGAACGTCTCAGGCGAGGAGCGCAAGTTCGGCCTGCGGCCCGAAGAGACGGCCGAGGTGATTCGCGAAATCTCCGCGATGGACCACATATCCGTGGAAGGGCTGATGACGATGGCGCCTTTCGGTGCGTCGGAGGCGGAGCTGAGGCGCGTCTTCGCCGGGTTGCGCGCGCTCTCCGAGCGAATAGCGTCGCTCGGCATTCCCCGCGTCAGGATGCAGCATCTTTCGATGGGCATGTCGCAGGATTTCGAGATCGCCATCGAGGAGGGTGCGACGATGGTGCGGGTGGGCTCGGCGCTTTTCGTGTGATAATCGGCCCGGCGCTACTGCGCGCTCGATGCCCGGCTCTGAGCCACGCGCCGCTTAGTCCGTGCGAGAACGAAGACGGCGATCACCGCCGCGAGACCGACCATTATATTGATGTAAGGGCTGAGCGGCGAGCCTATGGGCGCCGAGAGCTGCAAGTCGGTCTCCCACTCCGAGATGGGCTGCTCCGCGCCGTTCAGGTCGTGAGCGCAGGCGCGATACAGGAAGATGCGACCCTGGCCGAGCTTGGCCAGCACGGGGTCGACGGCGACGGCGTCGAAGAGCCGCCTGCTCTGCTCGGGCAGATCGCTGGCGCGGGTGATGCGATTGCTCTGCTTCATCTTGTCGGGTTCGAGCTCGACGAGCGTCAGGCCGAACGTGCCGAGCTCCTTCCGGTCGATCCTGCCCTTGCAGAAGATATAGAGCGTCAGGTCGAAGGTTCCCTCATCGGCGCAGAGCAGTATGGGGTAGTGTATGCGACGGGCGCCGAACACAATGCGCACGGGTGTGAGCCGTCCGCGCACGGGAAGCCCCTGGGGGTCTTCAAATAGCACGGCAACGAAGAACCAGCGTCGCGCCGCGTAGTATGCGAGCGCCTCGGGCCGGATGGCTTGCAGGCCGTGGAGCTCGAGCCACCTGTTGACGGCCTCGACGCCCGCCTTGCCCGGCGCTGGCAGCGGCGTGATTGTCGGCGCGTTGCGCGGCATATCCTCAACAAGTTCTCCGCCGCGGATTGCCGATGGCTTCTTCTCGTCAGCAAAATACGGTGTAGTGAAGTCGTTAAGCTCGCCGAACGCCACCGTATTGGCCGTTCCGGTCGTATCCGGTTTCTCGGGCACGGGAATGATCCAACCGAGCTTCGTGATCGGTGTATCGGCGTCGCGGATATTGTAGTCGATGCGGATGACCAGCTCCTGGCGGCGCTTGTGGTAGAAGATGATCCCCCGCTGATCGCTCAGGAAGGCTTTCTCTTTACATCCCACGGGCAGGCAGAGCGACCCGGCGGCGGCATCGCCGGCAAAGATCACGCAGGCCAGAAGTATCAACGTCCGTTTCGTCAGCATTCCAACCACCTCGGTAGAAGTATAAGCGAGCGTGATGCGCTAATCAAAGGGTTTTGCCCGACGTGAAGCAGCAGACTGCCGATCCGGCGGGCGCCCTTATCAGGTAGACAGGAAGTGAACGATCAATATGATCGCGCCCAGCGGGATGCACCAGATGGCGAACCAGGAGAGCTTGTGGCGGCGCACCAGCTTGAGCAGGCCCGTCAGTGCGAGCAGGCTGAAGACGAACGATGAAACGGTCCCGCTGATGAATATCGGCGCCGGGATGCCCGACCATGCATCGGCGCCTTTCAGCAGATGCGTCAATAGGTCGTAGCAGCAGACGCCGCCGATGGCGGGGATAGCCATGAGGAACGAATAGCGCACCGCTTCGTCGCGGCTGAGCCTGCGTAACAGGCCGGCACCGATGGTGCAGCCCGACCTCGACAGCCCCGGCATGATGGCAACTGCCTGCCCGCAGCCGATGATGAGCGCATCTGCGAGGCCCGTCTGAGAAACGCTCCTGTCGCCCGGCTTCTTCCATTCGACCAGGATGAGCATCAGCCCGGTGGCGATCAGTGCGAGGCCGACGGCGTTCAGGCTGCCGAAGGCATCCTCGATGTGTGATTTCAGCAGCACTCCCACGAGGCCTGCGGGGACAGTCGCTATCAGCAGCATCAGCAGCAGGCGGCGTTCGTGCAGGATAATCCGCTTGATGTCGTCGCGCACGACGATCACAATCGCCGCAAGCGAGGCGCCGTGCACCGCTACGTTGAACGCGATCGCCTCTTTGCCCAAGACGTGGCCGTAACCCATCTTGTCGGCGAATATCTGGATGATTGCCAGATGCCCCGACGAACTGATGGGGAAGAACTCGGTGATCCCCTGCACGGCCCCGAGGATCAGCCCGAAGATCAGTTCGCCCAGCGCGTCCATGGCGTTCGCTTCCGGTATCAGGCTTACAATGCTACTTTCTGTCATTCTGAGGAGCGAAGCGACGAAGAATCCTTCGTGCTGTGGCCCCAGAGTCTGTATCCAGATCGTTGGGTATGCTGGTCAACCGTGATTCAAAGGCAATGGATGTTTTCAACCCGAATCACGCGGAAGCTGACTCCTGGCCGCATAGCGGCCAAGGCATGAAGCCCCTCTATAGGCGGGCAGGCTGGGGCTTCAGCCCCTTGCTGTGCCCTGAAGGGGCACGGCAGGTGCTCCTTTCCTCCGCCCCTTCAGGGCGGCTCGTTTCTTTCCGCTCCTCAACTGGGGCTGAAGCCCCAGCCTATATGCCCTCGCTGCTCCGCAGCGAAGAGACGGGGCCTCTCCCAGGCGTACCGGACGCTGGCGCTCACATTCGCGGCTGACGGCCAGCAATTCTTCGCCAACCCCAGCATTAAACACATCCTAACACGCGCGGCGCATAAGATACCGCACGATCTAGATACAGACTTGTGGCCCCAGTGCATCCCGAAGCTCCTCAAGATATCGCGCGTCCATAGCGCGAAGGATTCTTCGCTACGCTCAGAATGACAAGGAACGCGAGCCCCAAGTCCTTGGCTTACAACGCTTTGGGTTCCGCCCATCCATACCCGGCCGCCTATGGCGGGGGCGGGCAGGGCCGCGCAAGGACATAGCGTTGTAATGTTCAGGCTTCGGAACGGCGGTTCAGCCGATTATTCTGTTATCGGCGCCGGGAGAGGCGGGATTACCGCAGACCAGGCGCGAAAGGCGCCGGGGGCTGATCCTAATGCCTTCTCAGTGCCCCGTATGGCCGAAGCCGCCTGCGCCACGGTCGGTGTCGTCGAGCTCGTCGGCCTCGCGCCACTCTGCCCTGGTCACCTGCTGGATGACCATCTGTGCGATCCGCATCGCACGGGAAATCTCGAACGGCTCGGGGCCGATGTTGGCGAGAATGACGCCGACCTCGCCTCGATAATCGCTGTCGATTGTGCCTGGCGCGTTGACGATAGTGATGCCGTATCTCAACGCCAGGCCGCTGCGGGGCCTGACTTGCGCCTCGTACCCGCGCGGTACCGAGATGTGCAGTCCCGTCGGGATCAGCCTGATCTCGCCCGGCGCCAGCGTCACAGGCTCGTCGACGGCCGCCAGAAGGTCCATCCCGCTCGCACCGTCGCTTTCATATCTCGGCAGGGGGATGTCTTCGCAACCGGGTTTTCTTTGGACTGCTATGGTGATCTCTGTCACGTTCGGCCTTTCTGTTCAATCAGTTGTATGATGCGCTCGGCCACGGTTCGTTTGGGCGCGTCGGTGAGGATTTCTTCGGAGCCGTCGGCCGCAATGATAATGAACGTCGCCCGCCGCGCGCGCATCGCCTCGGGGGTGTCGAGGACGACGAAATCGAGGTTCTTGCCGCGGAGTTTCTCGAGTGCGTTGTCGCGTGCGAGTCCTGCTTCCAGTGCGAAGCCGACGAGGATTCTGTCCTGCTTCAAGCGGCCCAGCCGTGCGAGGATGTCGGGATTCTGTTCGAGGCGGAGCGTCATCCCGTCGCCCGTTTTCTTGATTTTGCCTTCGAGGCGGCTCTCAGGCCGGTAATCGCACACGGCAGCGGTCATCACGACCGCGTCGGCTTCGGCGAAACGGCTCTCGACGGCCTGCTGCATATCGATCGCGCTGACGACTTCGACGATCTCGGTGCCCTCGGGCGGCTCGACTGCAACGGGGCCGGTGACGAGCACGACGCTGTGGCCTTTCGCGGCTGCGGCTTCGGCCACGGCATAGCCCATCGCACCGCTCGATGCGTTCGAGATGAACCTGACGTCGTCAAGGTACTCGCGGGTCGGCCCCGCAGTCACAAGCACATGCATAGGCATAATCCGAACTGTTGAGGAGCGGCGGCCACTCGAAGCCCCCGAGCACGCGAGGCTCATGCGGGCTCATCGCTGCGCTATGGCTTCAAGTATCTCGTCGACGTCGGCCATTCTGCCGATGCCTTTTTCTCCGCAGGCGAGCCATCCCTCGCCGGGGCCGACGATGGTGACGCCGCGCTCGCGCAGCGTCCTGATATTCTGCTCGACAGTGGGATGCCGCCACATCCTGGCGTTCATTGCCGGGCAGACGATGATCGGTGCGTCGAGGGCAACGAGCGTGGTGGAGAGTGCGTCGGCGGCGATGCCGGCGGCCATCTTGGCCAGTATGTTGGCGGTTGCCGGTGCAACGACGGCAAGGTCGGCCGCGTCGGCGATGGCGATGTGCCGGGGTTCGGGCGATGGACGGTCGTCGAAGAGGCTGGTGACGGCTTTGCGTCCGGAGAGTGTTTCGAACGTGAGCGGTGTGACGAATCTGCACGCGGAATCGGTCATCACGACGATGACATCTGCTCTGAGCTGGCGGAGTTTCGAGACGAGCCCGGCCGTCTTGTAGGCGGCGATCCCGCCGGTCACGCCGACGATAATGGTCTTGTCCTTCACGTTCACGGCTGTGTTCCGCGTTGGAGTTGTCTGCTAACCGGGTTCAGAGGCATCCGGCTCAGCGGTGCTGATCTCGTCGTCGTCAACGAGGCCGAGGCCCGGCCGTTCTATATCAATCTTGCCCTGTAGGAGTTCTTCGATAACCGTGCGAAGGGCGGTCTCCTGTGGCTCGACCATTGGCTTTGCGCCGCGGTTGAGCTGGATCAGACGTTTCTGGATCAACGCCGTGAGGTGAAATCGCCCGCCGACTTTTCTGGCCAGATCGTGAACGACTGATTCGTCCATTCGTGTCTATCTCCGTCCTGTTTGCGCCTTGATGTTGCGTTGCCGGTATTCAGCAGGTTTGTTCTACTGAAATATGATCCTTCGGATATCCTCGACAGCGGTTTGCAGATCGTCGTTTGCTATCCGATGGCGATAGAAGCCGCGCTGTTGGAATTCCTGTCTAGCCCGTTCGATGCGGCGTGCCTGCTGCCGGGGGCTGTCGGTGCCGCGCCCTTTCAGGCGTTGCTCGACGACGGCCATGTCGCCGCCGGGCGGGTCGATGAAGATCGTCACCGCGTCGGGGTAATGTTCCATCACCTGGCGCCCGCCCTGGACGTCGATATCAAGCAGTGCGATGCGGCCGGCATCGATCGTTCTCTCCAACTGCTCGCGGGGCGTGCCATAGAGATGGCCGACGTATTCGGCCCACTCGATCAGGCCCCCGGTCTGGATCAGTCTCTCGAACTCGTCGCGGTCGAGGAAGTGATAGTCCTTTCCGTCGACTTCTCCGGCGCGCCGCGGCCTGGTAGTTGCGGAGACCGACATTTCGATCCGCGGGTCATCCACCAGGCGCCGGCAGATGCTGCTCTTGCCCACTCCCGATGGGCCCGAGATCACAACCAGATGGCCTTCCCGTGCGTTCGGCTCCATTTTGCAGTGCTCCGTCCGGCACCTGCATGGGACTACACTTACTCGGCGTTGGGCACCTGCTCCTTGAGTCTGTCGACGACAGCCTTGATGTCTATAACCAGCTTCGACAGTTGAACGTCGTTGACCTTTCCGCCCATGGTGTTGGCTTCGCGGTGCATTTCCTGGGCGAGGAATTCGAGTCGCCTTCCGACGTCGCCGCCGGTCTCGAGGGCCGTGTCGAACTGTTCGAGATGAGACTCCAACCGAGCAAGCTCCTCGGAGATGTCCGATCTCTCGGTGAATATGGCGATCTCGCGGATTAAGTCACCGGGCTGGATTTGCGCGCCGCTCATCTCGAGTATGTCGTTGATGCGTTTCTGCATGCGAACGATATAGTCTTCGCGTGCTTCAGGGACGATCTCGGATACACTTGCAAGGAGATGGCGGACTTCGCTGCATAAGGCGTCGAGGTTCACCCTGAGTGCTTCGCCTTCGGCCATCCGCATCTGATCGAGCCTGTCCAGAGCTTCCCCCGCGACCTTCTCGACCAGCGACCAGAGGTCTTCGAGTTCCTGCTCGCTGAGTTCGTTCGTCTGAAGTGCGCCCGGCAGCGAGGCGAGCAGTTCGATTGTAATCTCGCCGGGCACGTCCAGTTCTTGCTTGATGTCTTCGAGTTGCGAGCGATAGAAATCCAGGGCCGCGCTGTCGAAAACGCCGGCGCCTCCCCTGCCAAGCGGGTCGTAACTCAAGTAAACCTCGATGTTTCCACGGCTGCATACGGAGCGGATGAGTTTCTCGATGCGGGGCTGAAGGCACGTCAGCAGCGGCGGCAGCTTCGCATGCAGCCGGAATCCCCGCCCATTGACGCTGCGGATTTCGACGTAGATGCTCGCGATGTGGTTCGTACCGTCGGCGCGTCCGTAACCGGTCATACTTCGCAGTTTGGTTTTCTTGGCCATATTTATGGATTCGCCGGCGACACATCTCGGCAAATGGGTGGAGCGGTACCAGCCATCGAGCCAAGCCCCAGCCTTTGAAGAGCCTGTGCAACTGGCAAGCGAGCGTCTATCAGGCCGGCAACCGACCGAGGCTCAGCGGAACGCAGGCTCCTTCTTTCTTGTCCTTCGCCGGATTCTCAGGGGTGTCCGGCTTTTCGGGGGCCGGCTCGGCTTTCGGTTCCGGCTTCTCTGCCTTGGGCTCGGCGGCATCCGGCTGCGTCTCGGGCTGAATGGATTTGCCTTTCCCGGCCTCCTGCTCGTAGTTGACGGGCGTGTCGCTCTTTCCAACTGCGCCGGTCACTGAGCTGCTGCTCGACATCATCGCCAGCACAATAGCCGAGAGAAAGAAGAACGCAGCGACGGAACCGGTCACCTTACCCAGAAACGTTCCAGTCTTGGCGCCGAACGGTGATTCTCCCGCGGCGCCGCCGAAGAGCCCGGCAACGCCGGAGCCGCGGCCGGATTGCAGCAGCACGACGATAACCAGGAGGACGCAACTGATCACGTGCAGCGCCCACAGCAGGCCTATCAGCACTTCTCGTAACAAACGTCTGCTCCTTAATAGCGGATGATGCCGACAAACGAATCGACCTTGAGGCTTGCCCCGCCGACGAGGAATCCGTCGACGTCGGGTTGGGCCATTAGCGCCGTGGCGTTTTCCGGCTTGACGCTTCCGCCGTACTGTATGCGGAAGCCATTGGCCAGTTCATCGTCGTAGAGCCGGGCCAGAAGCCTGCGGATGATGACGTGCACTTCGTTGGCCTGTTCCGGCGTGGCGGTCCTGCCGGTGCCGATTGCCCAGACCGGCTCATAGGCGATAACCGTCGCCTCCGCCGGCTCGCGGGAGATGCCGTCGAACGCCGCCTTCACCTGCCGTTCGACGATGGCGGCCGTCCGGTCGGCTTCGCGTTCTTCCAGTTTTTCGCCTACGCAGACAATCGGCGAGAGGCCGAACTTATGGGCGGCCTTCAGTTTCAGGTTGACCAGCTCGTCGGATTCGCCGAATACGTGGCGCCGCTCGCTGTGGCCCAGTATCACGTGAGTGGCGCCCGCGCTCTTGATCATCGGGCCGCTGATCTCACCGGTGAACGCGCCTTTCTCCTCATTATGCATATTCTGGGCGCCGACTACTATCCCCGATCCGGTCAGCGCGTCGACGACGTCGGGCAGCAGAATGGCCGACGGAAATACTCCAATATCGAGATCGGTCACCCCGGCCAGTTCTTCTTTAAGGCCCGATGCCAGCTTGACGGCTTCGGACAAGTCCAGGTTCATCTTCCAGTTGCCGGCGATGAAAGGCTTGCGCACCGCGTTTATCCCCTTTCGGCATATCAGTACTGTTGGTGTGCTTTCGGATAACAGCCTAGAATCTGCATTACCTGCGTCGTTTCATTGAGTTCCGCCATTGCACGCTGCACGTTCTCGTCTTCGCAGTGGCCGTCAAGGTCGATGAAGAAGAAATACTCCCACTTTCTCAGTCGGTTGGGTCTGGATTCGATCTTCGTCAGGTTCACATTGTGTCTCTTGAACGGCATGAGGGCATCGTAAAGCGAGCCGGCATGGTGCTTTATGGAGATCATGATGCTGGTGCGGTCATCTCCAGTGGGGCCGCCAAAGCAGCAGCCGAGAACGAAGAACTTCGTGGCGTTCTCGGGATTGTCTTCGATAGATTCCGCCAGGACGGTGAGGTCATAGATAGCAGCGGCTCCGTGATGGGCGATGGCTGAGGCGCCTGGCTCGCGCTTGACCAGTTCCGCGGCCTGACTGGTGCTTTCGGCTTCGCACTGCTTGGCTCTGGGGATGTTGCGCGCGAGCCATTCCTGGCACTGGGCGAATGCCTCCGGCTTTGAGTAGACGTGCGTTATCTGGTCAATATTGCACTTGGCCATCAGACACAAGTGTACCGCGAGGAGCACCTCGCCGCAGATGTTCACGTCGGTGCACGCGAAGCGGTCCAGCGTATCGGCTATGCCACCGACGGTTGAGTTTTCGATGGGAACGACGCCGTAGTCGGCCCTGCGGGCGGCGACTTCAGTGAAAACTGCCGCGATATTCGGCACAGGCACGTATTCGACGGACGAGCCGAACTGCCGGCGCGCGGCCTCCTCGGTGAAAGATCCCGGCGGCCCCAGGTAGCAGATGATCTGCTTGTTCTCGAGCGAACGGCACGCCGAGAATATTTCCCGATAAATATTGCGCAGCGACGCTTCAGGCAGCGGCCCGGGGTTCGACTCGACAAGATGTCTGTAGACCGCCTCCTCGCGAGCAGGCACATAAACGTGCCCGCCGCTCTTCTGCTTGATAAGACCGATCTCCCGCGCCAGTTGCGCGCGCTTGTTAAACAGTTCGACCAACTGCTGATCGATCTGGTCTATCTGCTCTCGATATGCGTCCAGCGGCATTCGGTACCCCGGCACGAAAATCGCCGACAGCCCCACATATTATACGCTTTTGGTGCCTCTTGTCAAAACATTTCGCCCTCAGTTTTCTCTTGAAAGGAGACCGTTGATCACGCTTTCACGTATGACATGTCTCTAATTGACTGGCTCGACGGGGCTGACGGGGCTGCAAGCTGTGCCGCCGGTATTCTATACACGCCAAATACATGCCCCATCTCGGCACCCAGACCACCTCATCTGCGTTAATCCCTGCCGAAAGCAGGCGGGTGCCTGCCCGCCTATGGCGGGTTTATCTGTGGTTCCATTCCCTCCAGGGGCGCAGGGGAGTCTGACCTCCAATCGTGGGGTATCTTGTGTGCCGCGAATATGAGGATGTGTTGAACGCTCGGGCTGGCGCAGAATTG
>JAUWKK010000206.1 GCA_030614245.1 Planctomycetota bacterium
GCCCAAGTCGTAGTCACTGTCGTCGTGGCCGGTGTCGTTGGGCACGAAGTATGAGTCGAGTTCGCCGCGTGCGTCTTTGCCTTGCCGCCAGAGGTCGTAATCTGCATCGATACCGAAAGCCGGGCCGCGCTTCGAGAGATAGTCGAGATTCAGATAGAAGTCGAGATCATGCAGCGGGTGCGGCTTAGGCCGGCTCCAGTTTCGTTCTGATTTGTACCGATCGGGGAACTCGCCGTCGGGCCGCTGCCCAACGCTCGGGCGGTCGAGATCGCTTTCCTTGAACCTGAACGGCCTGTATCGCCAGTCGCTGCGGATGAACGTGCCGAACTCGGACGAATTGCCGAAATCCCACCGCATCCACGGCCAGTCGTATTCGAGGTCCTGATACATCGGGAACCGGGGCGTCACCTGGTGGCCGTGGATGTAGTATCGAGTGCCCTTGGAGAGCACGTGGACGTCGTCGATGACTTCGGCGAAATCGGCCTTGAAGCCGTGGTGCGGCCGGGCGAAACCGCACGTGGTTATCGATACGTCCCGGGCGGCATACAGGCCGTCCGAAAGCCCGGCGATCTGCGGCGAGGTGATATACCAGTTGAGCCGCCGGCTCTTGAATGTGCTGCGGCCTCGGAAACCCATTATCATCGACTGCCTGCTGGCCCAGTTGATGTATGCCCGCTCGGCGGTGATCTCGCTGTCGGGCCGTTTCACGCGCACGTTCCCTTCTACGTAGGCCTCGTGGTCACCACGCCAGACGACTATCCGGTCGCACGTGATGACGGTATCTTCGTACGAGACTCTCACGTGGCCGCTTGCGACAAGCATAGTGCCGTCGAGCGAGAGTTCGGCCTCGTCGGATTCAAGCGACGGCAACCCCGGAACATCGCCGGGCGGCGTGATAGAGATGGTGGGCGCAACCGCTGTTTTTTCGCCGGCAAGAAGTGCCCCGGCGAGAATTACGATCAGTGCCAGGACGATCCGGTAGCGTATGATCGGTTATCCCTCCACTGGATGTATCGCATACACTGCAAAACGTGCCGTGATTATAATTAGCGCTCACGGTAATTCCAAATGAAAAAACCGTAACGAGTTGGCACGCGAGCGATTACTGATTGTGGCCGTGCTATGACTGATAGCCTGTGCGGAGGAACCGTTAGCGTTGTTCGGAGCCGCTTGTGATGAGCGGAGTTACGGCAGTCGTAGGGGCGGTTCGCGAACCGACCCTGCAAGTTGCCTTTCGCGGCATCATGGAAGAAGTTTTGCGGATTTTTCACTTTTTCGACCGGAAGCGGAACGGCTTTCGAATGGCCCTGGAACGGGCCCGCCTGTGGAGGGAGTGGAACCACAGATGAACGCAGCCGCCTGCCTGCGGCATGGCCCGTCTGTCCGCTTGAGGCGGCTATGGAACGACAGATGAACACCGTGGGGCGGACAGGGCCGTGGGCTGTTCTATTACGCCCCTGACGGGGCTGCAATCCGCCGCGGGTGCCACGGTCAACCGTCCGCGGTTGGCCGTGCTTGCCGTAATCAGGTATACCGTCCCCGGATTCAATTATCATAATAGAGGTGGAACTCGTACGGATGCGGGCGCAGGGCCATCTCGCGAAGTTCGTTGTCACGCTTGTACGATGCCCACGTCTCGATGACGTCATCGGTGAAGACGTTGCCTGCCATGAGGAAGGCGTGATCTTCTTCAAGTGCGTTGACGGCCTCTTCGAGTGACCTCGGGGTGTGCTTGTATCCGGTCAGTTCCTCGGGCGTCATTTCATAGATATCGCGGTCCAGCGGCTCGCCGGGGTCGATCTTGTTCTTGATGCCGTCGATGCAGGCCATCATCATCGCGGTCCATGCGAGGTAACCGTTGCAGGTCGGATCGGGGCAGCGGAACTCGAGGCGCTTGGCCTTGGGTTTGGCGGAATACATCGGTATCCGAATCGCCGCGGAGCGGTTCCGTCCTGAGAGTGCGAGGTTCACCGGAGCTTCGAAGCCTGGGACCAGGCGGCGGTACGAATTCGTCGTCGGTGCCGCGAAGGCCAGGATCGCTGCGGTGTGTTTCAGGATGCCTCCGGCCGCATGCAGGGCTAACTCGCTCAACCCGGCATAGCGGTCTCCCGCGAACAGCGGCTTGCCATTCTTCCACAGCGAAATGTGCGAGTGCATGCCACTCCCGTTGTCCTGGAAAATCGGCTTCGGCATGAACGTAACCGTCTTGTTGTTTCGCTTGGCCACATTCTTGATGACGTACTTGTACCACATGAACTGATCTGCAATCTCCAGCAGCGGTCCATACTTCATGTCTATCTCGGCCTGGCCGGCGGTGGCGACTTCGTGATGGTGCGCTTCGATACCAATGCCGAGCTTTCGCATTTCGTTAGTCATCTCGCCGCGCAGGTCCTGGTAGGTATCCGTAGGGCTGACGGGAAAATAGCCACCCTTGAAGCTGGGCTTGTAGCCGAGGTTCGGCTCCTCAAACCTCGCACTGTTCCAGGCGCCCTCGACGGAGTCGATCTCATACATCCCCCGGTGCTGGTTCTGCTCGAAACGGACTTGGTCGAAGATGAAGAACTCAGGCTCCGGGCCGATGCAGCAGGTGTCCGCAATGCCCGTCTTCTTCAGGTACTCTTCCCCCTTGCGTGCGATGTATCGGGGATCGCGGGTATAGTATTTTTTCGCGATCGGATCCACGATGTCGGCTATGACGCTGACAGTCGGCTCAGCGAAGAATGCGTCCATACGTGCTGTTACCGGATCCGGAACTGCGAGCATGTCCGACATATTAACGCTCTGCCAGCCGCGGATCGACGATGCGTCGAAGCCTACACCGTCCTCGAACACGTCCTCGTCGAGCGCGTCGAGCGGGAACGTGCAATGCTGCCACGTGCCGAGGAGATCGACGAACTTCAAGTCCATCATCTCGGCGTTGTTTTCCTTGGCGTACTCGAAAAACTCTTTCGGCGTCTTCGGGGTTTTCGGCTTCTTCAGCGTCATCTCTTGGCCCTCTGTCGGGTAACAAAATGCCTCTGCAATCCAAACGACGTCCGAACGCCGTTCTTTCAGTCAGCTCTCGGTGCCCGGTATTGTATCAGGTTAGTTCAGCAGGATGCAAGGCAAGTTCCGTGCCGTTGAGGTATAAAAGAAGGCAGGCGCATCAGCGGGGGAGATGCGCCTGCCCGTTCGGATTCCCGCTGGTGCGGTATAGCTGTCTCTGACGCGGCTCTACTCCGGACAGCCGCTGCCGTGGCCCAAATGGGCACGGACGGCCAACAGATCGAGGACGTTGCAGGCGCCGTCGCGGTTGACATCCGCCGACCGCGGAAGAATTTGACTGCCTTCGTCGCCCAGGTTAGCTCGGACCATCAGCAGGTCTTGCACGTTGACGCAGTTGTCGCTTGTCGCGTCACCGGGCTCGAAGCCGATATCGTAATCGACCGAGATCGGAGCGTACTCATCTGTCGCGGAGACCGTCACCGTCGCTGGCGGGCCCCATACGCCCGAGTCCACAGTTGCCGCTTTGGCGGTGAGCGTCAAGTCGAGCGATGCATTACCGCCGCCGATGATCGCAGGTTCCTCGATGGTAAGGAAGGCGCCGTCGTAGTCGATGGTCAGTATCATGCTGCCAGCGCCGGCTACCGGTGGATCGACGCTGACTGTTAGTATGTATTCGTCATCCAGGACGAGCGGGGTCGTGGCCGGGTCGATCTGACTGCCGGGGTCGTCGCTCGGAGTGATCGAGAGCGCTATCTCGCGACGTACCGAGTAGTCTGCCCGGCCGCTGGGGTAGTCATCAGCAGAGGCGACAAGCTGCGTGCTGCCTATGGCGATGCCGGTGACGTAAACCGTCACGCTCGGGGTGCCGTCTGCGATGGTGGCCGTGCCGCCCGACGCGATCGGGCTGGTGGCCTGCTCATCAGAGAAGACATTGACAACTGCCTCATCATAGGTAAGTGTTACCGTGACGTCGCCTTTGGCCCTCTCGCCCTCGGCCAGGCTGATCGTCAGGCTGTGCGGGCCGGGATCGCTGGGCATCGTGAACGTGTACGCTGCCGGATTCATGACCAGCGGCATCCTGATTCGCGGGAGGACGGAGTAGCTCAGTCCCTCACTCGTTGCGGCGTAGGTATTCGCACCTGTTCGGCGCCACCAGGTCATGGTCACGTCCAACACGTCGATCTCGACGACCATGTACCCGTACTGCCTCTCGAAGGTGCCGGGATCATCGAAGCCGTCGCCATCGATGTCCTTCGTGGGCGTCCAGGGGCCCGTATTGCCGCCGTAATCGCCTTCGCTTCGCAGCGGGGCTCCAGCCGTGCCGACGATGAACTGGTGCAGATCGTTGTCCAGGTTGCCGTCGCCGTCATCAGCACGGAGGTGATTGTAGAAGTGGTCGTGCCCGGCAAAGTAGCTCCGTCCACCGGCGTCGATGAGGCTGTTAATGAAATCGTTTCTCGCACCGGGAGCGTCATCCAGGCAGTCGTTATGGTCTGACGAGAAGGCCGGCTCGTGCCCCGTGGCGAAGACGTGCGGGGCATCCGTAGCTGCCAGCTTATCATCGACCCAGGCCTGTGGGACTTTGTGGTCGTTCGAGGGATAGTACTGGTCCAGTCCCAGCACGATTGCCTTCCCGCTGCCGGTGCCGTGGGTGACCGACCAGGTGAGGTTCTTCTCGCCGGCAGGTCCATCCTGCGGCAGGCTATATGCGCCGGAGAAGACATTGTTCCACGCCGTCGTCGTGCTGTAACCGGCGCCCTTTTCATGGTTGCCGCGGACGGGGTAGACGCCAATCCCCGCGTTGTAAACCGGCTGCATTGTGTTGCGCCACGTCCGCAACTGGCTTTCCAGGTTGGCTTCTGTGGTATAGCCGCTCACCAGGTCCCCGGAGAAGATGATGAACTCGGGGGCCTGACGGACGACCTCGGCGGCGATTTCCGCCAGGATGGTTGTGTTCACGCCGTTGTTGTCGCCGCGACTGTCTCCGGTGACGATGAACTTCCAGGACTCAGCCGACGCCGTCGCAACGGGCAGCGCAAGAACCAACAACAGTACAAAAAGGAAAGACATCGCTCTCATAGTCCACTGCTCGCTTTCTTGAGAAAACCTAATTATCTACCAAACGTACTTGTCTTCGCTTCCTGGGAGCCTGAAATGCGTGAGCACAGCCCCGGTCGGCACTGACATTCGTCAGCCTGATGGCCTCGCCGTTCTCCCTGAGCGTCGGCGGAAAGCCCTGTCGATCTGAGAATGCCTCGACATACCTGAGCACCGTCCGTTGCCTGGCTGTAAGCGGCATACAAGAGGGCAGGCACACGCGGATTTGGTGCGCCTGCCCTTCGGTTTTCCGCTAGTGCGGAAGGGTTGTCACTGTCGCTGTTACGGACAGCCGTTGCCTTTGCCTAATGCCGCTCGCACGGCGAGCAGGTCCATCACGTTGACCTTCTCGTCGCCGTCGACATCCGCCGACAGCGGGTCTATCTCGCTGCCCTCCTTGCCGAGGTTCGCTCGGACGGTGAGCAGGTCCTGCACGTTTACGCAGTTGTCGTCTGTCGCATCGCCCGGCTCGAAGCCGATGGCGTAGTCC
>JAUWKK010000292.1 GCA_030614245.1 Planctomycetota bacterium
GCACAGTTACGTAGTCAATCAGCAGCGAGAAAAGAGAAGGGAGATAAGTCATGACCTGTGTCTTTTGCGGTGAGGAGAACGAGGAAGGGGCTGTCCGCCCTACCGTCAGCAGAATCCATGCTCGCGCAGGAAGCTCTCGCTGATTCCCTCCCGGGGGAGTTTTCCGACAGCCTTGAAGACCATCTTCGCGAGCATATCAGTTTCGATATTAACCGTATCACCAATGCGCTTCGAGCCGAGCGTCGTGTTCTCAAAAGTGTAAGGTATTACTGCCACCGAGAAGCTGTCGGCCGTCAGGTCGACGATCGTCAGGCTGATGCCATCGACGGCCACCGACCCCTTGGGGATCATCAGGGCCGTCAGCTCGCGGGGAACGCTGAAGTGCATCAGCCAATGCTCGCCTGTTTCCCGGATGGACTTGACGCTGCCGAGGCCGTCGACGTGTCCCGCGACGAAATGGCCGCCGAGGCGGTCGCCGACCTCGAGCGCGCGCTCTATATTGACGGGGGTTCCCGGCGCAAGGCCGCCCAGCGCCGTGCGTTCGAGCGTCTCGGGGCTCAGGTCGAATGCCAGATTCGCCCCGTCGATCTCAACTACTGTCAGGCAGGCGCCGCTTATGGCGATGCTCTCGCCCACGGCCACATCATCGAAGGCCGCTCCAACCTCGACCAGCAGGCGACCATCCTGCACCCCACGCGACAGCGAAACGACCTTACCAACGGCTTCGACTAATCCTGTGAACATCGACCTTACCTCCGCCCGAAGACTGACACCGGTATTGTAACCCGATCCTGCCGGCAGCGCAATGACCGAATTGTAAGGTGAGAGGCGAGAGGCGAAAGATGAAAGATGAGAGGATCACATTCTTATCTTCTCTACTCTCTACTTTCAACTCACTTTCAGTCGAGTTCTCCAGGTGAAACCACCGGCATCTGAGATAAAACGTTCGCTTTCCGACTGAACCGGAGCAACATTCTACCGTAACTAAGTGTATGCGAAAGCAAGACTTAGACAAGATTTGCGAGCCTTGCCTGTTTTGTTCGATAATCTGCCGGAGCGATGCAAGGTCTGGCAGCAGCGTAGAGATTTAGGTGTGTGATTCAATGAGTTTAGCAGCACTCCACAGCCATCCGGCCGGTGTTCGTTCGAGTCGACGCAGCGACGTTTGTCACTGGCTGGTGATAATTTTAGCGGCGGCGGCGACATTTGCCGTGGCTCTTTTCGGCCTCCCGCGCGAGGCCCGGGGGGCCGCTATCTCGGCATTCGAGCATCCGGCCATCGAGGCCGCCGAACGTTGATGCGACAGGCGCATCATCAGGATCTTTGAAAACCGCAGCGGCCCGGCAGCACAGGCCGGCAGAATCTATCTTACGAGAGACTCACCGGTGATCGACAACGTCACGTCTCAGAGAATGCGAGTGCTCTACGCATCGTCCTCGCCGGAACTCGATCCGGATCAGGCAATCCTGCTGGGAATGCTGTCGGCGCTGGACCGCCTGGATGTTTCGCCGCTGGTCGTCTGCCCGGAACGTGGAGCCTTCACGGCTGAACTGGACCGGATCGGCATTCCGTACGAACTGCTCGATCTCGAATGCTTCGGCGGGCAGCGGCCGTACCGTTTTGCGGCAAACGTCTGGCATCTCGCCTGGCTGATACGCTCCCGCAACATCGATATCGTCCACACTCATTCCATTGACATCGCCCAACATTGCTTCGTTGCCGCCCGAATGGCCGGCAGCAGGGTCATCTGTTACGTTCACAACGCAGCTTCTCTCGATGACGTGGGCGCAATGCTCCAGCACACCTTCAGCCGCTGCGACCAGATACTGGCGGGTTCCGACAAAGCGAGGGACAGCTTGGTCAGTTCGCTCGACATCAACGGAGGAAACGTGGCCGTCCTCGGCAACAGCGCCGGGCAGGGCATCGAGCGAGTCGGAGAGATATACCGGAAGGTTACAGCGACAATAGGGACAACATGAAGGACCCCGAGCAGCTACAATTCATAAGCGTGATTGTCCCGTGCCACCCGCGGTGCGACCACGTCAGGAGATGCCTCAGATCGTTGGCGGAGGTTGATTATCCCCGCGACCGATTCGAGGTGCTCGTGGTGAACGACGGGCCATCGGACGGAATTGAGGAACTGATGAACAACATGGTGCGGGAAGTGCCCGCGCTGAATATCCGGTTCTTCTCTCAGAGCTCCGGGCGCGGCACTGTAGCCGCTCTCAATACGGGCATCGTGAACGCGGATCACGAGATACTTGCATTCGTTGACGAGACATTAGCGCCGGATCGAATGTGGCTGCGACGCGGCGCGGCCTATTTCTCAAGGGCGGACGTCGGCGGTGTCGAGGGAGCCGTCGTCGATGCGCAGTCGAAGGACACCACCCAATTCTCCGCTCGCTCTGACGCCTCCGGCGGCGGCCGGTACTCGCTCGCGAATATGTTCCTGCGCAGGGAGCTCTTCGACACCCTCGGGGTGTTCGACGTGCGATACAGTGCGCCCGGTCTCGGTATACACGGCTCTGCCGGCATCGAGTTCGCATATCGTGTCTGCAGCGCCGGCTGGGAAATCCCTTACGCTCCAGAAGCCGTCTGCATCAATCATCATACGATGCCATCGTGGAAACGCCAGGTTCTCATGGCTCGAAGGCGCTGTTATGACCCGCTGCTGAAGAAACAACACCCGGAGTTGTTCAGACGCCGATTCGTACGGCAGGGCACGGTTCAGTTGATGGCCCGGGCAGCAGGTCTCGTCAACCTGATCTCGTTGCCCGGTCTTGCGTGCTCGCTCGTAGTGGGCTGGACGGCAGCAGCCGTAGTCTTTGCGGCAATGTTGCTCGGCGCAGTGGCGATGGCGCGCTGGCCGCAAATCCGCGACGCCGGGGTGTCTCTCCGCAGGGCGATGCCCCTCCTGGCCCTCAGCCCAGCCATTCCGTGGCTTTCTGCATACCACTTCATTCGCGGTGTCCTTCGCTTTCACAGCGAGCCCGCGCCATTCAGCCATCATGCCGACGCACACGTGTATCGAGTTGAGGAACTCGCCGTCACTTGCGAGACTTTCAGCCCGAATACGCAAGCCTGCACCACCGAATCGACGACCGATGCGCTGCATAATCGCGCTGATGCAGTACCTGCAACAGAGGACACCGTCACGGCTGCGAGCTGACTCATCAACGGATTTCCGGGCAAATATCACAAAAAGCGACGCCCTCGGCATTGATTGTGCGGGCTATTGCGCTTATCATAGCGGCCGGATCGCCGCAGTACGTCGCGGCGATGCGACAGCAGGCCCTCCCGGCAGGATACCGCGCTTACCTGTCGAATCGGATGCAGGCAATGAGAACGCGAACACCTTCTGTCCTGCGGCACAGCTCCCCTGCCGCACCTGCGCGCCGAACGCGCGGCTGCGTCTCCGCTGCAAGCGTGTGCTCAGGCTTCTTCCCACGCAGCAAGAGCCGCTCAGCCGCCTGCCTTCGTTATGGCGTGTCTCGTTCAAGGCTGTCGAGGCGATCTGTTTGCGGGCACCTTCGCCTGCGACCGTATCACGCCGGTATTGCGCCGGGTCAGAGATATAGTGCCGCTGCGGGTCAGTCAGGGGCTATATCGCAGATTGAGCACGGCCGCCGGAGCTACGCCGCATCGCCCTTTGGCGCGGCCGTCCCGTCCGGCGACGTCATCTTTCACCAGTCTTCCGTCACGGCTCCCATGTGCCTTTCAGCCGTTCCTATGTGGAGCAGCTTTTCCAGGCTGCTGATTGATTGGCAGGCTGAAAGCCCGCCCCACGCCCGGCCGGCATCGTCAGGCGTGTACACCGAGCGGAAGACCAGCAACAGGAATGGATTCAACAGTGGAACAGGACAGCCAACCCGACCGAGAAAGGTCCTCGGATCAGCAACCAGACAGTTCTTCACGGCAGGACAGCAGCCAGCCTGCTGCACCACGCAGCGGCGGGCCGCCACGGCGCAACCGGGGGCAGGGGCCGTCGCACCGGCATCGCAGTAGCCCCAGACCCGTCCAACGGCAGGGCTCACCACAGCGCGACACGCCCCACGCGCAGCGGCAGGGCGCCGCCCAGCGCGCGGACCCCCGAGCGCAACGGC
>JAUWKK010000272.1 GCA_030614245.1 Planctomycetota bacterium
CCGAACGAGCCGCCGTCGTTCGTGGCGGCGAGCACCTCGAACTTCTGCCCGCCCCAATAGCTTCGCAGGCTGAGAAGCTGTGCGGTTCCGGTTGAACGGCCCACGCAGCGGAACGGATTGGCACTGCGGCTGGCATCAGTCACGTGGCTGACCGACCATTCGCCGCTGTCGTTTTCCCAGTTTCCTGCATCGCCCGCATCGCGCATGAAGTCGTCGGTGAAAGGCAGATCATCAATCTTCTGGAAGCGAATATGCTCGAGAAGTGCTGTTTCCGCAGCGAGAGCAAGCGGGGCATCAGCCTTGTGCGGAAGAAAAGCCTCGGCGGCGAGCCGGTTGTTGACAAAGACGCTCAGATGGCCGCGCTTACGGATTATACGCAGGTGTTCGGGCCGCTCGGCCAGGTGCCAGGATCGGCCGAGCCGGCTGCGCTCGCGGCCGTCAGCGGTCAGCAGTTGCGCCGATTTCGCCGACAGCCGCAGGTAACAGCTTTCCGGAGCGATACGAACCCACAGGGGGCGGATACGGCTCTCGGGATTGAGGTCGATGGTGAAGAAGTAATTGTCGGCCAGCGAGTGCGGGACCTGCTGGTAGTTCGCGGGCGGTTTCTCGCGGTCTTTGAGGATCGACAGTATCCCGAGGCCGAGCACGACGGTCAGCAGTGCTGAGATGGCCAGTCTCATGATTGTGCGCCGGCCATGCCTACCGGCAGGCAGGTTGAGGGCCGATGTTCGTTTATGGTATACGAGACCCACAGCGATGTTCCCTATTGCTCGAGTTTCGAGAGGCGCTTGAGATATGCGTCGATCCGATGCTGCATTGCGGTGCTATCAGTGAGACTTCGGGCCCTGGTAAGGTTGAGCACGGCCTCGGCGATTGATTCCTTGGCGCCCCTGATGGCGGCCTGATAGTGAACTTTACCGATCGTGTAAAGCACGGTAAAGTTATCTGGGGCGGCTTTTGCGGCCATTTCGAGGATTTCCGCCGCCTGTTTCGTCTGGCCGTGCCGAGCCATTCGCATCGCTGTGGCGACGCAGGCTGCGACTCCCGATTCAACATCGATCTTCAGGAAGCGGGCGAGCATCTCGTTGTTGAAAGGCCGGCCGGCCACGCCGTGCATGCTGGTCAGCATCTTGCACAAGTTCGGGTTGCTGGGGTACTTGGCCATCAGTTCGAGGAAAATGCGGTCTATTTCGTCGCGCATCTCTTCGAGCTGCTGCTTTGTCTCGTACCAATGGAAGTAGTTGTCGGCATATATTTTGTTGAAGAGCCACTTGAGCCGGGTCGAGTATGCACTGGTGTCGGCGCCCCTGGCGTAGATGTCAAGCGCCTGCCTCAGATGCCTGGATGCGTCTTCCATTCTGCGATCCAGCAGATAGACGTGTGCCAGTTCGCAATGGTACGAGCAGTTGTTCGGGTCGTTCTTCAGCAGGAAGATGTAGTTCTCGGCCTGGCGGATTTTGAGCTTGGAGTTCACCGAAGCCGCCGCCCCCGGCTCGATCAGGAGCGTCTTGAATTCACTGACGTAGTTGGTCTTCTCGAGGCGAACATCGTGCTCGCCAATGGCAACGTCCTTCAGTTCCAGCGGTGTGGTGCCGACGAGATCGCCGTCGATGAAGACGCTGGCGCCCTCCGGCTGCGTCTGGACGGTCAGCAGGCCTGAGACGGCGCTCGTCAGGGGAGCTTCTATGCTCACGAGGCCGTCACCGGTCGCCACGGCGAAGGTTCGCGACTGGAAATCGGCCTTGTCCACTCGCACCGAATGCGGCCCCGGCGAAAGTGAGATTCCGCTGGTCGGCGTGAGGCCGGCGTATCGCCCGTCGACGAAGACCATCGCCCGTGACGGTTTCGATGTCACCTCGAGCGGCCGGGCTCCGCTGACAAACGCAATCCTGCGGGCCTCCTTGACTATGAATGCGCCCGCCACCGCCGCGAGCGACACGAGCATCAACGCAGCGATGAGCATCGCGGCGTGGCGCAGCAGGTGTGTCGGCCTCGGCCTGCTCACTGCCGTCCCTCGGCCGACCCACGGCAGACTGAGCATTACTTTCGTGCACCCGATCTGCAACTGCGAGCCGTCGTGGATCCCGACGATGTCAACGCGGCGGCCGTCGCAGTACGTGCCATTGTTGCTGTCGAGGTCGCGTGCGGCGTATCCGTCCCTCGTCGATGCAATCGTGCAGTGCCTGCGCGAGACCAGCCGGTCGAGCACGATGATGTCGCTCTCGGTGCCCCGGCCTATCGTCAGGCTTCGGCCCGTTTCGAGAGCAAACCACCTGCTTTTGCCATCGGGGTCGACTACAGTGATGCGGGCAGTCGTCGTGCGTTTGATCTGCGTCTAGTCCTTCGTCATTATGCCGGCCGGATACCACTCTTCGGGATCGGTCTCTTTCGTGAAAATATACTGGTCCATCTTCACGCCGTCTTCAGAATTATGCACGATCAGCGTGTGTTCGCCCTTGCTGAGATCGAAAACCAGGGGCTTCCCGTTCGGCCCCTTGAGCCATTCCCAGTGCCAATTCTCGAAGGTCGATGTGCTTAACTCAGGCGCGCCTATGTACTCCTTGCCGGTCGGCTTGCCGTTCTCGTCCACATCCCGTTTCATCTTGACGTAATCGTCAACTTGAATGACGAAACTGTTATAGCAGGCGCCAAGTGCATAGATGCGTGCATGGAAGATGTACTCGCCTTCTTCCTCGACGTTGAACTTGATGACGGCCTTGCCGCCGACATCCTTGCCTTTGCCCTTGTCTTTGGCGATTTCCAGGGACTTGCCGCCCGATGCCATCTTTGTTTCGCTGCGATTCCCGCGTCCGTCCGAGCTGATGACGAAAGGATTGGTTATCTGCACGGCATCTTCCGCCTCCCCGAGTATCATAGCTCCCTCATTCATGAGAGCGATAAGCGGCGAACGAGTCATTTCCGCCTGCTCGGGGTCCGCATCGCCCGGGGAGCCGCCGCAGCCGTACAATGAAGCAATCACCCCGCTGAACAAACAAATGACAACTACGCTCGTGATTCTATGCATGCCGACACATCTCCCCCGCGCTTGGGAAACACTCATCAATATACTAGAACGCAATATAGCAACTGCTTGTTGCGGATTCAAAGGTGTCTGCAAGGAGTCTTGAGCAGAGCAAGGCATCATAAAGCCGTGGAATGCCGACGATTACACCCGCAGCCCCATTTCGCGCCTCAGTAGTAAAAGATTGTAAACGAGCCTGCCTGCGGTATCGGCGGGCGGGTACGGCATGGCCCGCCTGCCTGCACGCGGAGGGAGTGGAACCGCGCCGTAGACGGGCAGGCACCCGATGAACGCAGATGAACACAGATAAGGTGGTCTGGATGCCGAGATGGGGCATGTGTTTGGCATGTTTAGAATACCTGCGGCAGCTGCCGAGCGATGATGCCCATCGTCTGGCGTTTGTATCGCCTTGCTGCGGCGGGATCGTTGTTCCGGCCCTGGCGTATGACTATGTACTTCTGGAGTTCGTAAAGCAGGTAGAATATCTGCCGAGTGCGGGCGGCGTCGGAGTCCTCGCGCCGGCGGCCATAGCCTTCCCAGAATGCCGGTTCGGAGATGCCGCAGTAGTCGAGCACCGCGAATTCGATCTCAGGATCGCCCCACAGGGCACGATCCCAATCCACGATCCCGGTAACATTCGAGGAATCATCGACGAGAATGTTCTGGTGCCAGATATCCATATGCAGCAGCGATGCAGGCACGTCGCGGTCGAACAGTTCGATATGCCGTTCGAGCAGTGCCCGCATCAGGCGGCTTTCGCCGTCATCGTAATGCCCCACGGCGACGATGTCGTCGATCATGTTGCCCCACATGATCTCGAAGGCCTCGGCCCACGCAGGCTGCGGCTGCATCGGATGATGGCTTCCGAGGTAGCCGTACCTATCGGCCGTCAGCCGATGCACCTGCGCCATGTGGGCGCCGACTTGCCGCAGGACGCGGCTGTAATTCGCGCCGCGAGCTTCCGTCAGCGGGCGGCCGGGCAGGCGCTCCATTATCAGGAAGTCTCGCTCGATCAGCTCGTGCGAATCGTCGAATGCGACGATGGGCGCGACGGGCACGCTGGTCTTCGACAGAATCAGCTCGTGCAATTCCGGCTCCTGCCGCATCATGTCGCGTTCGTAGAAGAGAAAGACCGAATCGCGCGGTGGAGCGATGCGCAGGACGAGCCGGCGGTCACCCGCATCAACAAAGAACGACGTATTGAACTTGCCCGTGGTGATCGGATCGAACGAAATCGCCCCGTCGATGTCGGCGACGTGCCGGTGCATGAGCGATTCGAGCGTTGACCTGGAGAAGTGCTCCATCTTGCTCCTGATGGCTATGAACGAGCGGCTGCCTGACGTGGGGCAGGCTTTCAGCCTGCCGATTAAATGTAGGGGCCGTTAGCGGACCCCCCCAAAGGCTGCGGCCCCAAGCC
>JAUWKK010000056.1 GCA_030614245.1 Planctomycetota bacterium
CTCATTCGAAGCTGATATGTCATAGCAGGGATGCTATTACTATCGCAGCAATGAGCAAGAGGACAACCGCCCCAATCAGCATAACGACCATCCGATGGCCCTCGCTATGAGGAGATGCCGATCGGAGCTGCCGTGATCGAACGCGGCGCACGTCCGGCAGAGGGTTCGTGCGGAGACCGTTGAGGTCATCCAAGAGCTCGCGCGGCGACTGGTAGCGTCGTGACGGCTCGCTGGCGAGCATCATTACGAGGATATCGGATAGTCCTGCCGAGACCGAAGGGTCGATATAAGCCGGATCAGCAGCCGCCGCGTGGGTGGCGTTGTGGCTGTACTCCTCCACGGTCCGGCCCTCGAACGGATGGCGGCCCGTTATCATCTCGTAAAGGATTATTCCCAGGCTGAAGATATCGGACCGGCAGTCAATGGCGGGAGATTTCGACTCGAGTGCTTGAAAGTGCTCCGGGGAGAGGTAGCGTGGACTGAAGACGCCGAAGCCCGTTCCGGTGAGGTCAATGGCCTTCGGCGTTACCCGAAGCAGCCCGAGACCGGTTAGCTTGACCGTTCCGTCCTCGGCCAGGATTATGTTTGCGGGAGTAATGTTCCCGTGCCAGAATCCCCTGTCCCACGCCGAGGCAAGCCCGGCGGCAACGTGGCAGAGGTGGCCCACAGCGATCCGCGGCGGGAACGTTCGTCCGGTCTTGATAAGTTCGTGAAGCGTCTTGCCGGCGATATAGGTGGTGCTATAATAATACTCGCCCTGCGCGCATCCGATCCCCCAACCTCTTGCCACAGAATGCCCCCGCACTGTCTGGGCAGCATACACAACTCGTTCAGCTTTCTCCAGATACGCGGCATCAGCCGCCAACTTCTTGTGCAGCACTTTCACTGCATAGAGCCTGCAGGATTGCGGGTGCCTCACGAGGATGGTCGTTCCGTGGGGACCTTCTCCGAGACGGCGCACGAGGCGGCAGTCGCCGATCGACGGCGGCTTCGGCAGTCCGGTGAGCTCTCGGGCCTGGTCAGGCGTAAGGAGGCCACGCCTCACCATCAGCACATCGACACGCGAGACGTGATCGCCATCTGCGGCCGATGAGATGCACTGCTCCAGACATTCCGACGCGGACGCAGGGTCAACCCAGCCCCGCTCGCCAGCGCGCCGCACCAGCTCGGATGCTTCCTTCCGGGTCATTGCGTAATGATCTCAGGATAGTTTCTCAAGAATACGATCAAAATCATCGTTGGAGTAGAAATCGATGACGATTCGCCCCCTGCCATGTCCTTCGTGGATCGTAACGCGGGTACCCAGAACGCGGCGGAGACGATCTTCGATGTCGCGCAGATGGGGCGACTTGTACCGGACACTCTTCGGCTGCTGCGGCTCGTTTGCCGCCTGAACGATCTTCTCGATGGCACGGACCGACAGGCCTTGGCTTACTATTCGCCGAGCCAGCCGGCGCTGGGCATCTGTATCGACCAGGCCCAGCAACGCACGAGCATGCCCCATAGTCAGCGTTCCACGTGAAACAAAGTCCTGTATGTCAGCGGGCAGATCCAGCAGCCGCAGCGTGTTCGCAACCGTCGAGCGCCTCTTGCCGACACGCTTTGCAACCTCTTCCTGTGTCAACGCAAAGCGGCTCATCAGTTCGTGATATGCCGTGGCCATCTCGATCGGATTGAGGTCTTCGCGCTGCACATTCTCGATTAGAGCGATCTCGAGCGCCTGGACATCGTCCACTTCCCGGACGATTGCCGGGATCGTGGCCATGCCGAGCTGGCTGGCCGCGCGCCAGCGGCGCTCTCCGGCTATCAACTCATATTCATTCCCGTGCGGACGCACTACTATCGGCTGGATGATGCCGTTCGCCGCAATCGACGCCTGCAACTCGGCCAGCAGCTCCGGCTCGAATCCGGTCCGCGGCTGATAGCGGTTCGGATGAATGGCCCCTGTCGGAATCCCTGCAACACCTTGCATTGCAGTCGCCGGCTCTTCTGTGCTCGACAAGAGCGAACCGAGCCCTCGCCCCAACTTAGGCTTCGTCATTGGCTTTAGTCTCCTCGGGAAGGTGGTTGGAATTCTGTCGCATCAGCAGTTCGCGGGTCAGTTCAACGTATCCTCTGGCCCCACGAGAGCGCGGGGCGTACTGCAGAATCGCCTTCCCGTGGCTCGGTGCCTCGGCCAAAGCTACGTCGCGGGGGACGATTGAATCATAGACGAGCTCGCCGAGATGCGTTCGTACTTCATCTGCCACCTCGTGAGCGAAGACTGATTCCGGCTCGAACATCGTCAGGAGGACGCCCTCGACCCTCAAGCAGCTGTTCATTCTCTTGCTTTTCTCAACGTCAGCAAGTATTTGAGCCAGCCCTTCCATCGCATAATACTCGCATTGGATGGGTATCAGCACGGAATCGCAGCACAAGAACGCATTGGCCGGGAACAGCCCCAGCGACGGCGGACAATCGATCAGAATGTATTGATACCGTGTCGACACGGGGATCAGGGCCATTTGCAGCCGTCTCTCGCGGTCGCTTGTCCCTTGCAGTTCTCTTTCAAGCTGCACGAGCGACGGGTGCGATGGCAGTATGTCCAGACCGTCAATCATGGTGGGAACAATAGCCTGTTCCGTGCTATCAGGCGAGATGAGGGCGAAATGGGAACCTCCACGGCGTTTGATGGCAATTCCCAGGCCGCTGGAAGCATTCGCCTGAGGATCGAGGTCTACCAGCAGGCACCGCTTGCCGGCGAGGGCTATGCCAACGGCAAGATTGATGGCGGTCGTCGTCTTGCCAACGCCGCCTTTCTGATTGGCCAGGGCTATGATCTTCGGGCGTGGGACTTCGCGCACGCTCGTCCGGCTTGCAGGCTCTATAGCCTGGGGGGCTGATGCCCGCGCTCGTGTGTCCATGTACCGTTCCACGTGGAACATTCTAAAGGCCCGCCAATGGCGAATCAAGGGGAATACTGTTGATAACGCGCACGCCTTCTGGTACACTGTCCTTGTAAGGTGCAAAAGTCGTTAAGGCAAGCACGCCAGGGGAGTTTGACAGTGCGAATTTACGCAATAGCCAAGAACACTCTGAAGGAAGCTATCTCGCAACCTGTCATCATTTTGATCATTTCACTCGTAGGCATTGGGATATTCCTGTCGCAATTCGTCACTTTCTTCAGCCTGGGTGAGGAAGATCGAATGCTGCGCGACACGTGCCTGGCCTCAATAACCGTAGGCGGGCTGTTGATCGCCGTTTTTGCATCGGCGAGTGTGATATCTGACGAGATCGAAAAGAAGACGGCCATGACCGTACTGTGCAAGCCTGTAGCTCGCCACGAGTTTATCATAGGGAAATATTTGGGCATCATACTCACGCTGGCGATCGCGTATGTTATCTTCATCGCAATATTCTGTTTCACAATCTGGTGCAGCGAATCTCCAACGGTACAGGGCATCTTCACATTGTGGTGGCGCAATGCAGCGATCACCGAAGGCCATCTGGCAAGCTGGGCCGGGGAAGATACGCCACATCCGGACCATCTCGCGGGGGGCATGGCCGTCATTGGCTCGCTGGCCCGGAACGCCTGGCTTTTTACACAGAAACTCGTGCCGGACTTCCTGAAGGCGCTGTTGATGTCTTTCGCCGAGGTGTCCATCCTTGCGGCGGCGGCAGTGGCGGCATCCACCAGGCTGCCTGCCGTGCTCAACGCCGTAGTGTCAGCCACGTTCTTCGTGGTCGGCCACATCCAGGGGTACCTGCTGATGGCGTTCTATCCGCTGGACGGACTGGGGCGCAGGATGACCGCCGAAGTCGATAAAATGTCAATGTTTACGCTATTGCTGAAATACCCCGCTCTTGGCGTCGCAAAGGTGCTCCATGCCATTCTGCCGGACCTCGAGAGTTTCAACTATTCGTCGCGTATCGCGTTCGATCTGCCCACGTTCAAGGACATCACCACGCGCGGGATACACGTCTTCGACAGCTCGATCCCGACGGCCTTGCTATTGCAAACGCTGCTCTATGCCGTGCTGTATAGCGGCGCCCTCGTCCTGCTCGCCGTTGTCTTGTTCCGCAACCGCGAGGTGACCTGACAGCCAAACCGTTCCCCCGGCTGTTTCCTGCACGCGCACCATTGACTCCTCAAGCATATCCTGCAAAATTCACTGAGCCGGAAGCTTGCCACTCAGGGCAACTAAAGGTATAAGTGGTGGGCCGGCAACAGGTTACTTTCAGATTAACGAAAACGAATACAGGAGAAAGCATCGATGCCGTTCGACCGAGCAGACCGTCTGAAGAAGCTGCCGCCGTATCTTTTTGCGGAGATCGACACGAAGAAGCGGGCGGCGATAGCCGAGGGCCGCGACGTGATCAATCTTGGAATAGGCGATCCCGACCGGCCGACGCCCGACTTCATCATCGAAGCGCTCGAGCGCGGCGCACGCGATGCGTCTACGCATCAGTATTCGAGCACCGAGGGCAAGCTCAGCTTCCGCCGGGCCGTCGCAGGATGGTATGAGCGCCGCTTCGGCGTAACACTCGACCCGATGAACGAAGTCATCTCGATGGTCGGCTCGAAGGAGGGCATCGGGCACTTCCCGCTGGCCGTCCTCAATCCATCGGATATCGCTCTCGTGCCCGAGCCCTGTTATCCGCCGTATCGCAGCGGGACGATCTTTGCCGGCGCTGTCCCGCATTACGTAGACCTCACGGCCGAGAATAACTTCCTGCCCGACTTCGACGCGATCGATCCGCGTGCCGCCGGAGCGGCGAAGCTGATGTTCATCAACTATCCCAACAACCCGACCGCCGCCGTCGCGACGCCCGAGTTCTACGAGCGCGTCGTGCATTTCGCGAAGAAATACGACCTCATCGTCTGTTCCGATGCGGCGTACAGCGAGATGTACTTCGAGGTGCCCCCGACGAGCTTCCTCGCCGCGCCCGGTGCCCGCGACATCGGCATCGAGATGCATTCGTTGAGCAAGACTTACAACATGACCGGCTGGCGCGTGGCGATGGCAGTGGGCAATGCCGATCTCGTCGCCGCGCTTTGCAGCATCAAGAGCAATCTCGACAGCGGTGTTTTCGGCGCGGTTCAAGAGGCCGCAATCGCCGGACTGAACGACGAGAGCGACTTCGTCGACCGTCAGCGGGCGATGTACCAGGCACGCCGCGATACGCTCTGCGACGGCCTGTCCGCCCTCGGGTTCAACGCTGCCAAGCCGAAGGCCACCTTCTACGTCTGGATACCGGTGCCCGAAGGAATGACATCCACCTCGACCTGCGAGATGCTGCTCGACGAATGCGACATAGTAGTAACGCCCGGCAATGGTTTCGGCGCGCCCGGCGAAGGTTTCTTCCGCGTCGCGTTGACCGTCGAGGAATCGAGAATCAGAGATGCAGTGCAGCGGATGAAGAAGGTGTTCGGGGGGTGAAGCGTCATCACGCTACAAGGCACATGCGGTGAAGAAGCCGCAAACTCCGTTTCTATGGCCCTTTCTCAGGTAGTCGTTCCTCGTGCAGCATGGTGAGACCCAATGCGCATCATCGGCCTGATGTCCGGCACGTCGGCGGATGGCATTGATTCGTGCCTGGCGCGGATCGATGAGGCGGGCGGCAGGTTGCGTGTCGACCTCGAGGCGTTCCTGTCGATGGAGTACCCGCCGGGCGTGCGGCGAAGGGTGCTGAACGTGCGCACGGTGGACGACGTCTGCCGGCTGAACTTCGAGCTTGGCGAGCTGTTCGCTCGTGCTGCTCTCGACGTGTGCGCTGACGCCGGCGCCGATCCGAGCGAGGTGGACGCGATCGGCTCGCACGGGCAGACGGTCCGGCACGTTGCCGAGGGGCGCGTTCGCTCGACGCTGCAAATTGGCGAGCCGTGCGTGATCGCGCAGCGGACGGGCATAACGACGGTGGCCGATTTCCGGCCGCGCGATATTGCCGCCGGCGGCTGCGGGGCCCCACTGGTGCCTGTCGTCGATTTCCTCCTGCTCGCCGACGCGAAGATCGACCGGGCTGCGTTGAATATCGGCGGGATAGCCAACGTGACTCTCCTGCCGGCCGCGTGCTCGGTGGATGACGTCATTGCATTTGATACCGGCCCGGGTAACATAGTGCTCGACGGGCTGATGGGACTATTGACCTCCGGCCGCGTGAACTGCGACCGCAACGGAGCGAAGGCCGGCAGCGGCGACGTCTCCGAGGAATTGCTTGCGGAGCTGCTTGCGGATGAGTATTACTTGATGCCGGCCCCGAAGTCGCCCGGTCGCGAGAAGTTCGGCCGCGCGTTCGCCGAGGACTTGCTCGTCGCCGCGCAGTCGCACGATCTCGACGATGCCGATATAATGGCAACTGCCACGGCTTTGACAGCTCGCAGCATCGCCGGCGCAATTGACGGGAGCAGCCTTGGCCGCGAGCGCGAACTTGAAGTTGTAGCCTCCGGTGGGGGAGTTCACAATTCAACGCTGATGCAGATGCTGCGACATGCGCTGCCGCGTGCGCGCGTCTTGCGCAGCGATGAACTTGGGCTTCCGGCGGACGCGAAGGAGGCCGTGGCGTTCGCGGTGCTGGCGTTCCTGACGCTACAGGGCAGACCGGGCAACGTGACCGGCGCGACGGGCGCGAGCGAGCGGGTGGTTTTGGGCAAGATCGTGCCGGGGCACCCGAAGAAGGTGACCGGCGGGCGACAGATACCTTGAACGGGAGGGTCGGATGGCTGCTGATGGAGCAATCGACCGAGGGACGCTGCCGACCGAACGGATAAACGCGGCATCGGCTGATATCGACACCATGTCGTCACGCGAGATTGCCGGCGTCATGAATGCCGAAGATGCGAGCGTGGCAGCGGCGGTGCGCGGTGAACTCGATGCGGTCGCGAAGCTGATCGATCTTGCGGTCGGGCGGTTCCGCCGGGGCGGGCGGCTGTTTTACGTCGGTGCCGGCACGAGCGGCCGCTTGGGCGTGCTCGATGCCTCGGAATGCCCGCCGACGTTCGGAACCCATCCGGAGATGGTTCAGGGCATCATAGCCGGTGGCCCCGCGGCGCTGGTGCGGTCATCGGCAGGCAAGGAGGATATCGCAGCCGACGGTGCGCGGGCGCTCGACGAGCGCGGCGCGACGGCCGGCGACATAGTGGTCGGCATCGCCGCGTGCGGGCTGACGCCCTTCGTGCACGGCGCGCTCGATCGTGCGGCGGAGATCGGCGCGGCGACGGCGCTCGTCACCTGCAACGACGATCTGCGCGACCTGCCGGGCGTTGATGTCGTCGTCGCGATACCCGTCGGGCCGGAAGTGATCGCCGGCTCGACGCGAATGAAGGCCGGCACGGCGACGAAGATGGTCCTGAATATGATCACGACCGGCGCGATGATCCGGCTGGGGAAGGTCTTCGGCAACTTGATGGTCGACCTGTCTGCCAGAAGCGCGAAGCTTCGCGATCGTGCGGTGCGGATTTTCAAGGCCGTTACCGATGCCGGCGACGACGAAGCGTGGACATGGATCGAGAAGGCAGGCGGACGCTTGAAGATCGCCATCGTCATGCGGCAGTGTGGGCTGACAAGCGAGCAGGCCGAGCAGCGGCTGGCGGAGTGCAACGGGCTTCTGAAGCACGCTCTCGACCGGTGACGGGACATACCGTCCGGCGCTTCCGCCGCTCACGGGCTTCCTTTTCCCTTGTCTCAAGCTGCCGGCGGTGCTAACATTCACTTGTGCTCCAATTCGGCGGCGCTGTCGCAGGAGATGAGATTTGGGAGAAGAGCAGCATATCGTAAAACATTTGGATGATGTCACGGGCGTGCCGTGTCCGTGCGGGATGAGCCGCCGGATCATAACGAAGAACGACAGCAACGTCGCCGGGCTGCACGTGACGCAGATCCGCGATGCAGCCGTGCATTACCACAAGCAGACGACAGAGCTGTATTACGTCCTCGAGGGCAGCGGCACTATGCTGCTGGATGGCGATGAGATAGCGATCCGGCCCGGGACGGCTATCATGATCCCGCCGGGCTGCCGTCACGCGGGCCGGGGTGAGTTCAAGGCCGTGATCGTTACTGTGCCGCCCTTCGAGGCGGACGATGAATACGTCGATTAGCCCGAGAGACGGTGGAAGGCGCCTGAGGCCGTCCAACGCCTGAAAACATGGAGGAACGATGATGGACGAATCGGTGCAGAAGTTGATAGGGCAGTTGCAAGACTTTCGCACGCGGCGCGAGGCGAAGCTTCGGCTCAGGTCGATGGGATCGGCCGTGGTCGAGCCGCTGCTGGCGGCGCTGCGCGATCAATCGGAAGGTGTGCGGTGGGCGGTTGTGTCGATCCTCGGCGAGATCGGCGACAAGCAGGCCGTCGAGCCGCTCGTCGAGGCGCTTGGCGACAGCAGTATCGTGGGAGCTGTTGCGAATGCACTGAAGGCGATAACGGGTGAGGATTTCGGCGAGAACGCCGACCGCTGGACGCGCTGGCTCCGAGGCGAGCCGGTGGGTGCCCGGCAGCCGAGCGCAGCCGGCAGGGCGCCGCTGACGGACGCCGAACTCGTACGCAAGGGGCTGAAGGGCGTCGCCGACGAAATCCAGGAATCCGGCGATCTTTACATCGCGAAAATCCGACTCAAGGACGGCCGGCAGCAGACGGTTCGCATCAATCCAGCCTTCAAGGATTCCGATGACAATGCCGTGGTACTGATCGAGACGGTCTGCGGGCCGGCATCGGCGAAGCACCACGACTGGGCGCTGCGGCAGAACCTCAAGCTGCCCTTCGGCGCGATCGCGGTTCGCGACATCGGCAATAAGCCGCACTATGTGATGGTCAACACGCTGCTGCGGGCAACAGCCGATCCGCCCGAGATATACTCATCCGCCCAGACTATCGCTCAGTGGGGCGATGCAATCGAAAAGGCGCTCCTGAAAGAGGATGTCCATTAGCCGAATGATGCCGAACGAACGGGAACTCCGCGAGTTGACCTCGAAATACGGCCAGGATCACGTCTGGCGCTGGTGGCCCGAGCTTGACGACGACAGCCGAGGGAGACTGCTGGCCGACCTTGCCCGCGTTGACTTCGCTCAGCTCGACAGCCTGGTGAAAGAATACATCGAATCGCCGCCTGCGAAGTTCAGCGGCGCACTTGAGCCTGCCGAGATTCTCTCCGCACCTGCGAGCGAGCAGGCGCGCCGCAGAGAGGCAAACGCATTGGCCGAGGGCGAGAATGCCTTGCGTGAAGGCAAGGTAGCCGCACTCGTCGTGGCCGGCGGCCAGGGAACGCGCCTCGGCTTCGACAGGCCGAAGGGCGCGTTTCCGATCACGCCGATACGCGCCAAATCGCTGTTCCAACTGCACGCAGAGCGCATCCGCGCCGCATCGAGCCGTTACGGCCGGCCGATCCCCTGGTGCATAATGACCAGCGAGGCTACTGATGCCGCAACCCGCGAGTTCTTCCGCGAGCACGACAACTTCGGATTGCCCGGCGGCGACGTCTTCTTCTTCGTGCAGGACGTGATGCCGAGCGTCGACGGGAGCGGCAGGCGGCTGCTGGCCCGGAAGGGCAGGCTCGCGATGAGCCCCAACGGCCACGGCGGCACGATCGCCGCGCTCTTCCGCGGCGGCACGCTGGATGCGCTCGCCGAGCGGGGCATCGAGATCATATCATATTTCCAGGTCGACAACGTTCTGGTCAAGCCGGTCGATCCTGTCTTCATCGGCTATCACGTGAGCCGCTCCGCCGAGATGTCGTCGAAGGTGCTCCACAAACGCGAGTGGGCCGAGAAGCTCGGCATCATCGGACGCTCCGGCGGGGGCAATCTCATCATTGAATACATGAATATGCACGAGAAGACGCTCAAGCAGGTCAGCCCCAACGGCCATCTCAAGTACTGGGCCGGCAGCATCGCGATCCACCTGTTCGACCTCGATTTCATCCGCCGGCTGAACGAGACCGGCACGGAACTGCCATACCATGCATCGGAGAAGAAGATCCCGCATATCAACGAGACCGGTGTTCTGGTAAAGCCGCCCGAGCCGAACGGGCTGAAGTTCGAGCGATTCGTGTTCGACGCCCTGCCGCATGCACGCGAGATCGCGACGATGGAAATCCGCCGGGAGGAGGAATTCTCGCCGGTCAAGAACTCCGACGAAAAGGGCGTCGATTGCCCGAGCGTTGCCAGGGCCGACTTGCAGAAGCGCTGGGGCCGCTGGCTCGACGAATGCGACGTCCATTACCCTGTCGAGGAAGACGGCACACCGGCAATTCGCATCGAGATCAGCCCGCTCACGGCGCTCGACGCCGACGAACTGCGGCATAAACTGCCCGATGATTTCAGTGTGACGGGAGATGTGGATCTGTAGCAGCGAGAGAGCCCCCCACCACAATCTCGCCCCCCTACCCCGCAAACGTCCCGCGGCGGCGGGCAGCCGCGAACAGGATGACGGCGGCCGTCGCCGCTACGTTCAGCGAGTCGCCCGCCGACGCCATCGGTATTCTCACCCGGGCATCGCAGGCTTGCTCTACGCCGTCCGCGAGGCCCGAGCCTTCCTGCCCCAGCACAACCGCAACTCCACCGGACAGGTCGGCATCGAGGTAGCTCTGCTCGGCACGCTGATCGCACGCGAGCAGGCGCACGCCGCTCGCCCGCGCACGTTCGACGAACTCATCGAACGCCGCATCGGCCACGACGGGCAGATGCAGCGCCGAGCCGGCGGAGGCGCGTATTGCCTTCGCGTTGAACGGTGATGCACCACCGGCGAGCACCACCACGCCACTTGCGCCGGCGGCGTGAGCCGTGCGGACTATCGTGCCGACGTTGCCGGGATCCTGCACGCCCGCCGCTACGGCGATCAGCGGCTCCGGCGGGCGCAGCACATCGGCGAGCGTATGCTCGGGCAGGCGGACGGCCGCCGCTATGCCCTGGTGACTGCAGACATTGCTGATAGAATC
>JAUWKK010000234.1 GCA_030614245.1 Planctomycetota bacterium
AGCGATCTCGAGCGCTTGCAGCAGCATCTCTTGGGCCAGCGTCCGGACGAGTGCGATACGTCGGACGGAACGGTCGAGTTGGTCTCAGCCCCCGGCGAGGTGCGCGAGGTGCGCGAGATCGTCCGCCGCATCCTCAAGCTTGCCGCTGAAGGGATGCCGTTCCACAGGATGGCTATCCTTCTGCGGCAGCCGGCCGTCTATGCCCCGTTGCTGGCTGATCTCTTCGAACGTCTGGGAATCCCGTTCTTCCTGCGGCACGGTCCCGCACTGTCGGCCACACCCGCCGGGCGCAGCCTGAAGATGCTCCTGCAACTTGCAGGTTCGGGGATGACCCGCTTCGACGTGATGGAGTTCCTGTGCGGCACCGACGTGCCCGTCAGCCTGCTGATCGAATGCGACGCCCCTCCCCCGCCGGCCCTCTGGGACCGCATCAGCCGCCGGGCCGGCATAGTCGCCGGGCAAGGTCAGTGGCGCGAACGCCTGACGGCTCTCGAGAAGCAGCTCGCCGGCAGGCTCGAGCGCGAGAACGACGACGGCTCCTCGGGCGAAGCCATCGAGTGCGACCTGCACGCGATACAGTCGCTCCGCCAACTTGTAGCGGTTCTTTTCGAGCGCCTGACAGCGGTACCGGAACGCGGGAGTTGGACCGAACTGTCCACGGCGACGGCCGATCTGTTTGAGAGCTTCGTCGAGGCCGGCGACGAAGCTGTGGCTGATGCGGTGCGCGATTTAGCATCGCTCGATGCCATCGGGGGCGATGTCGGCTTCGAGACGTTCCGCGATACCGTCATGCAGGTGCTCGAAGCGCCCGGGCGGGCTGTGGGCAAGTTCAGCCGGGGCGGCGTGTGCATCTGCGACCTGGTGGCGTCGCGCGGCCTGCGATTTGATGCCGTCTTCATTCCCGGGCTGGTCGAGAAGAGCTTCCCGGCTCCGGCACGCCAGGACCCGATCCTGCTCGATTCCGAGCGGGCACTGCTCAACAAATTGGAATCCGGCGGCAACGTCATCATTTCGCAACGACACGCCGAGGAGGAGGCAGTCTTCCTTGCATTGGCGGTGGCCGGTGCGGAGCAGCGGATAGTCTTCTCATTCCCGAGGCTCGACACAATGAGCGGCAGCGAGCGGATACCGTCGAGCTTCGTGCTCCGCATCGCGGAGGCCCTCGCCGGGCGCCGCGTGGACTATGGCGGCATCGAGTCGCTTCAATGGCGCCGGCGCGTTCCTCTTTCTGAGCTTGCGCCGGCCAATCGGGGCGATGCGCTCGATGCTGCGGAATACGACCTGTCGTCCGCCGAACTCGCCGCTCGGGGCGAAGGCTCCGTCGGGCATCTGTCGAGCGAGTTCACCGCATTGATGCACGCAGCGAGGGCCGACGAGCAGCGCTGGGGCTGCATGAAGCTGACGGCTTTCGATGGCTGCATCGGCCCGACGGATCCGCAAACTCGACTGCTCTCGCAAGGGCCGGTCTCGCCCACACGGCTCGAGCAATACGCACGCTGCCCGTTCAGGTACTTCGTCCGGCACGTGCTGCGCGTTGATGAGCTTGACGACCCGGCCGAGCTCGAACGCATCTCGCCGCTGGAGCGCGGCAGCCTCGCACACCACGTGCTCGAGCAGTTCTTCCGAGAGCAGAAGGCCAAAGGCCGCCTGCCCCTGTCGGCGAACGACCGGGACGACCTCCAGGCCGAACTGCGTCGGATATTCGCGATCCATTCGGCAGCCGTCGAGCGCCGGGGCGCCGTCGGGTATCCGCTCTTCTGGCGGATCGACCGTGAGACGCTGCTCAACGATCTGATAGCGGCCGTCAGGTGGGAGACCGAGCAGGCGGGCGGCCTGGTTCCGGATGATTTCGAGGTGCGGTTCGGCGGCGATGGCTCGGTTGCGTTCGAGCTCGACCCCGGTCGAAGCATTCTGTTCAAGGGACGCATCGACCGCGTGGACGTCTCTTCCGACCGCAAGCGCGCCCGGGTGATCGACTACAAGACGGGCAAGACGACTTACAGGGACAACGCCTTCGCAGGCGGCCGGTGCCTGCAACTGCCGGTCTATCTGCTGGCCGCCCGCGCGATAAGCGGCAATCCGCTCGATACGCTGGAGGCGGAGTATCGCAAGGTATCGCCACACCAGCCAAAACCCGCCGTCTTCAGCGGAGAGGCGCTGCTGGAGCGCGAGGATGAGTTGCGCGCGATACTGTCGGCCATCGCATCGGGCGTCGCCGAGGGGCTGTTCCCCCCGTGGCCGGCCGACCCCAACGACTGCCGATGGTGCTCGTGCGCGAGGATCTGCGGTGCGAACACTGGCGGGCGGGTCGTCTGGAAGGCCGATAACGACGCGCGCACCGAGGCACTGCGGACGATTAGAAGCATCGAGGATGATTGAGCTGCGATGAGTAACCGGTCTGACAGTAAGACACTGCCCGACCAGGCCGAACGCGAGGCCGCGACGCACGAGGTCGGTACGTCGATGTGCGTGGAAGCCGGCGCGGGAACGGGCAAGACTACCGTGCTTGTCGACCGGATCATGGAACTGCTGCGCTGCGGGGTGGCACCGCTCGACCGCATCGTGGCGATAACCTTCACCGAGAAGGCAGCGGGCGAATTGAAGGTTCGTCTTCGCGGCGAGATCGAGGAACATCTGGGCGACCCCGCCGGCGGCAAGCCTGATGAGTTCAAACGATTAAGCGATGCCTTGGCGTCCATAGAGCGTGCCCAGGTGTCGACGATCCACAGTTTTGCGGCTGCGATGCTGCGCGAACGGCCCGTCGAGGCCGGGATCGACCCGGATGCCGGACAGCTCGACGAGCTCGCGGCCGGCGTTCTGATGGACGATGTGTGGGATACGTGGCTTGCCGGCCAGATGGAAGGCGATTGCCCGCCGCTGGCTGCCGCTATCAGAGCCGGCATTCCGCTGAGCAGCAGCGGCCCCAGGTCGTTTTCAATTCGGGCGCTGGCCGGTGCGCTCGTCGGCAACCGCGATATGCTGAACGAGATCGACGTCCCGCGCCCGCCGACGGACGAGGCCGAGCTGATCGAGCAATTCCGGCGGGGCATCCGCGAACTGGATGAACTGGCCGCCAACTGCACCGATCCCGCCGACAAGGCATTCGAACAGATCAGCCAACTGATCCGCCACGAGCGCGATGCAGCCGGCGCCGGCCTCCTGCTCCGCGCCCCGAAGATAAACGCGAGGGCCGGCAATAAGAAGAACTGGTCGGACGCGAGCGCGCTCAGCAGAGCGAAGGATACCTTCACGGAGCTAAAAAGCCTCGCCGAGCGCCTGAATCAGATCATCCTGGCCGATCTGGTCGACTGGCTTCGCGGATTCGTCGAGCATTACCAGGAAGAAAAGCTGGCGGGCGGTTGGCTTGACTTCACCGATCTGCTGGTGAAGGCCCGCGACCTGCTGCGCGACAACCGCGAGGTGCGCGGCTATTTCCAGGGGAAGTTTGATTACCTGCTCGTCGATGAGTTTCAGGATACCGATCCGCTGCAGGCGGAGATCGCCTTCTTCCTGGCGGAAGACGGCCCCGACGCCGACAATTGGAAGAACGTGACACTTGCGCCGGGCAAGCTGTTCATCGTCGGCGATCCGAAGCAGTCGATCTATCGGTTTCGCCGCGCCGACGTCGAGATGTACAACGTAGCAAAGAGGCAATTGTCCGGGAGCGGCCGGGAGGGCCGGATATCGACGAACTTCCGCAGCGCGCCGGGTATCATCGAGTGGGTGAACGGCGTATTTGCGAAGACAATGAACGAGGCCGGCGAGGTGAAGTACCAGGCGCCTTACGAGCCGCTGGTGGGGCACCGCGCGCGGGCCGAGGAGCGGGCGGCCGTGTATGTGCTCGAGCCGGAACTGCCCGAGGAGAAAGGCCCGGCGGGCGAGCTGCGCGGCATCGAGGGCCGGTGCATAGCCGAGACGCTCCGCAGAATCGTCGAAGAAGAGAAATGGCTCGTCTTCGACAAGGCTGAGAACAAGACGGTGCCTGCCCAATATCGCCACGCAGCGATCCTGATGCCGAGGCGGACGGACATCGAGATATACGAGAACGCGCTTCAGCTCTACGGCGTGCCGTATCGCGTCGAGAGCGGGCGGAGCTTCCATTTCCGACCGGAAGTCTCTCACCTGTCGACCGTGCTGCGAGCTATCGAGAGTCCCGACGATGAGGCCGTGCTCGCCGCGCTGCGCACGCCGTTTTTCGCGCTCTCGGATGCCGATATATATCAGTTCCGCCTGGCGGGCGGAGCGTTCGATTACTTGCAGCCCGCCATCGAGGGTTTCGGTGGTATCGCCGAGTCGTTTGCGCTTCTGAAGGAGCTCCACGAGCGGCGGCACCGGCAGCCGCTGCACCGGCTGGTCGAGGAGCTTCTCGACCGGACGCGGATGCCGGTATACTACAGGCTGAAGCCGAACGGCCGGCAGGCTGTGGCGAACCTGCAGAAGGTCGTCGACCAGGCGCGCGTGATGGACGCCGCAGGAATGACGCTCCGGCGGTTCGTCCGATATATCGAGCAGCGCGAGGATGCAGCGACGCCCGAAGCCGATTCACCGACTGCCGAGGCGTCGGACGATTTCGTTCAGATTCTCACGATGCACAAGTCGAAAGGCCTCGAGTTCCCGATAGTCGTCCTGGCGAATATGCACACGCAGCGATCAGGTTCGCTGAACGTCCTGTTCGACCGCGATGCCGGGCAGATGGCGGTCAAGCTCAGGCAGGGGCTGTCGACGCTGGGAGCCGATGGACTGCTCGATGCCGAGAAAGAGCGCCTGGAGGCCGAGCAGCGGCGGCTGCTGTACGTGGCCGCGACGCGCGCCCGCGACTATCTCATCCTGCCGATGATGCCCGCAAGCGGCAAATGCTACGCCGACTATCTGCGAGAGGTGTGGGATGGATTCGGCGCCGAGAAGGTCCCGATGCGAGTGGATGATCTGCTCGATATGCGCGAGCTCGACCGCGTCGCAAAGGTCGGGGCGTTGGAGCCGTCAGATGCCGACGATA
>JAUWKK010000369.1 GCA_030614245.1 Planctomycetota bacterium
AATCGCGCGCAAGCTGATTCCTGGCCGCGTAGCGGCCAAGGCATAAAGCCTGGGGCTTCAGCCCCAGGAATCAAATAGTATAATAGCTGTGCCCTGAAGGGGCACGGCATATTTTCTTTCCTGCGCCCCTCCAGGGCGGCTCGTTTTCTTCCCGCTCCCCAACTGGGGCTGAAGCCCCCGCCTATATGCCCCCCGGCTCTCAGCGGCTCCGCAGCGAAGAGACGGGGCCTCTCCCGGGCGTACCGGACGCTTACGCTCACATTCGCGCCTGCCGGCCCGCCGTTCTTCGCCAGCCCCCGCAGTAGCCACCTCCTCACACTCGCGGCGCATAGGAGACCCCATCAGTTGGAGTCATACTCGCGGCGGATGACCCCGTTGTTTCGCCGGCAGGCGCGTGCTATAGTACAAGCTCGCCTGCCTGCCTGGCGCACGGCCCGCGGCAGGGTGGCACGTTCAAGCAGAGCTTGGACGTGGACGAGACACGGCCAACGCAGGACGGTTGACCGTGGCACCCGGTGGCGGGAAGGAAGAAGAGGGAGTGTTCCGGCCCGTGTGAATTTTTCGGCCGGGTGGCTTCAATGGATTCGGTAAAGGTTTATGCAGTTTTCGATCATCATACCGGCTCTGAACGAGAAAGAGAAGATTCGCGCCGACATCGAAGCGGCATCGGACTTTCTGGCAAGCGAGGGCCTCAGGGGCGAGATCATACTCGTCGACGACGGCAGCACCGACGGCACTGCAGATGAGGCCCGCCGGGTCGCCGTCCCTGATGGCGTCGCGGTCGAGGTCATCCGACACGAGACGAACCTCGGCAAAGGCCGCGCGGTCCGCGACGGGATGAAGGCAACCAGCGGAGAGCAAGTGATGTTCGCCGACAGCGGGTGCTGCATTCCGTACGCGAATGCTCTTCTCGGGCTGGAGCTCATCCGCACCGGCGAATGCGAGGTCGCACACGGATCGCGGAAGCTGCCCGAGAGCATCATACACAACCCTCAGCATCTGCACCGGCGGATAGCTTCCTGGCTGTTCCGCAGGCTGGTCTCGCTGGTAACTGACATCCCGTCCAGGTTCACCGACACGCAGTGCGGCTTCAAGGTATATCGTGGCGACGTGGCCCGGGAGCTCTTCGACGAGTGCGAATCCGACGGCTTCATGTTCGACATCGAGGTGATGCTCAGGGCTTTCGCGAAAGGCTACAGGGTGGTGGAGTTCCCCGTGGAATGGACGAGCGACCGCGATACGAGGCTCAGAGCCGCTCCCACTGCGCTCAGGGTGCTGTCGGAATTGAGGCAGGTCAAGAGAGCTGTGGACGGGGCTGAGACAGCTCCTGAGGAGGCGTAGGGGGCACGGGGGCGTTGTTCAGCCGTCGCCTCATGGGAAATGGAACCACAGATTAACGCAGATAATCACAGATGAGGGGGTCTGGCTGTCGAGACCGGCCGTCTTCGCATTATCGGCGTTCATCCGTGTTCATCCGCGGTTTCAATTCTCAATTCCATGGCATCTATCCCACGCAACGCAATCAAAGCACCGTCCCGATTGCTCGACCTTCCGACGTGGTTATTTGCAGGTTACCGTGAGCCGGTGGCTGTATAATAACAGGGTTCCTGGGCGTCCTTTCCTTAAGGAGTGCTATCATGTCTCGCTGGATAGTTGTGGCCCTCTTGGTCGTGTTGCTCCTGGGCGAGTGGTCGACGTCGCCCGCTATGACCGCCGAACGCTTTGCCGAGCAGGCAAAGGATCCCATTTCGTTCGATTTCGTCGATACGCCGCTCGAGGATACACTCGAATTCTTCTCCGGCATAATGAGCAACGCGGTGATCCAACATCCGGGCACGGCGGAAATCGAGGTAACGCACAAGTGCGAGGACATGCCGCTGTCCAAGGCACTGACGGATATCCTCGAGCCGCACGGGCTGGAGTGGGCGTTCATGCGCGAGGCGCTTTACGTCGCGCCGCCGGATGCCATCGCCGCGGCGAAGGCCGCGCCAACGATCGACCGCGATGCCCCGGGCTTCGATGGCAAGCTCAAACGCCGCGTCAGCTTCCACCTGAAAGACGTGCCGCTTGCAGCCATAACGCAATTCCTGGGCCAGTTGGAGCAGATACCGGTGCATCAGTTGGGCCTCGGCCTGCACGACTACAGGCACAAGGACGCCAAGGCCTACGGCACGAAGGTGAGCCTGAGGCTCCAGGATGCCGAACTGGGCACATTCATCGAATGGGTTGGCATCCTCAGCGGGCAAAGCGCGTCCATCCGCGACGGCAAGATCACCTTTGGCGATCCGGACCCGCCAAAACGGACCAAGCTCAAGCGGCCGAGAGTCTTCCTCGTGCGGGTCAATGCCGAAGGGCAGATGGAAGTGCGCAAACGTGTCGTGGATTCCGAAGCGCTCGTCGAGCGAATCAGGGAGCGCTTGGCGAAGTACGGGGACATGACCGTGGTCGTCCGCGGTGACCCCCGCGCCCACTATACCCACATCCTGCCCGCGCGCAACGCCTTCGCGAAGGCGGGGGTCAAGAACGTGCGCATCGTGCACAGGCCGATGACGGAACAGTCAGCTCTCCCATCTGACTTGCCCGCTGGGGTGGCATCGGGCGTCCAGCAGACGGGGGGCTATTAGGGTGAATAGCTGGCGGCTGATTACTGCTGATTGAGCTGCGCTTCGGCGGCCTTGATGCTCAGCAGGATATCGCCGATCTTCTCCCTGGCGATGGCCTCGCCGCGCTTGAAGACCTCGGCGGAATCCCTGAATCTGTCCCACCGGAAGGCCGTCAAGTCCGGCTGCAGCACAACGTCTGCATAGATTCGGCGATTTCGGATAGCCCAACTGGTGCGGATGGCGGATGCCTGGATGATGTACTGAAGGATGTTCGTCGGCTTGCGCTCTATCGTGGTCCGGCTGGCGAGGTCGATGGCGATTACGACGTCGGCTCCCATCTGGCGAGCCGGTGCGGCCGGCACATTGCAGACAAGGCCGCCATCGACGAGCATCCTGCCGGCCAGCTCGACCGGTTTGAATGCAACGGGCACGGTGCAGCTCGCGCGAACGGCGTCGACGAGGTCGG